>JAZKZP010000127.1:0-3477 GCA_045612715.1 Eubacteriales bacterium | reverse complement strand
CAAGCAATTTGCTAGGCGCGCCAATCATACTTTAGATAACTCCATCATAATATGCGCGGCGTATTTGCGCAAAATCTTGCCGCGAAGCTCTATTAAAAAGCTTTTTTGGATACTTTTTTCTCGAAAAAAGTATCATTCCTTATAACTAACTTCTTCCCAACAAACCAAAATTTGAATTTATTAATTAACATAAAGGAGAAAACTATGACACAGGTAAAAAGATTACAGGCGATAATGAAAGAGAAAAACATTGAGGGTGTGTTGCTCAGCTCAACTCTCAATCAGCGCTATATCACAAATTTCAATTACGACGACGGCTACGTTGTTGTTTTGCAGGACAAGGCATTTCTTCAAACCGACTTTAGATACATCGAGGCAGCTAACGCACAGGTGAACCATGACGATTTTGAGGTTGTTACACCAAAGATTTCACATCTTAAATACGTTGCGCAGATTGCTGCGGAAAACGGCATCAATACAATCCTCGTTGAGGAGAGCGCTCTCTCTCTTGAGGATCTTTCTCGCTTTGAAAATGCGGCAGAGGGCAAGGTACAATACACAGGTGGTGCGTCTGCAATCCTCACCGAAATGAGAATGGTGAAAACTGACGCAGAACTTGAAAATATGGCAGAGGCGCAGAGAATCACCGACGCGGCTTTCTCTCACATTATCAGCGTTCTTCACCCCGAAATGACCGAAATTGACGTTGCTCTTGAAATTGAATTCTTTATGCGCAAGAACGGTGCGGAGAGAACTTCGTTTGATACTATTGCAGTTTCGGGCACTGCTTCTTCAATGCCCCACGGAGTGCCTCGCAACGTTAAACTTGAGCGCGGATTTTTGACAATGGATTTCGGCTGCGTTTACGGTGGCTACTGCTCCGATATGACAAGAACAGTTGTGCTTGGTAAGGCGGACGAGGAAATCAAAAAGGTTTATTATACAGTCCTTGAAGCGCAGACAAAGGCTCTTGAAGCAGCTGCTAACGGCGAGCGCGGATGCTTCCGTCTTGACGAAATCGCGCGTGATATCATCAATGGCGCAGGTTATGAGGGCAGATTTGGTCATTCTCTTGGCCACGGAGTTGGTATGTTCATTCACGAAAGTCCCCGTCTTGCTCCCGGTGCGAATACAGGCGCAAAGCTCGTTACAGGTAACGTTGTAACCTTCGAGCCCGGTATCTATATTCCCGAAAAATACGGTTGCCGTATTGAAGATATGGCTGCTATCACCGATACAGGCATTCGCAATTTCACAAAGAGCACAAAAGAATTGATTGAGTTGTTCTAAGGTTAGTTAGTTTGTAATGCAGGGGCTTTTTTGAAAAACCGCCCCTGCACCCCGAAAAACTTTCATACGTTAGTTTTTGCAGATTTTTATCAAATTTTCGAAAATTCCTTTGGAATTATCGGTTCGCTTAAAAAAATCCTTTTACGAAAATAAATTTTCGACAAGAATTTATTTCGCGAACTACGAAAATCACTCCTTTGGGGAGATTTTCTAAAATTTGAATTGGTAATTAATAGCCGTAAGCTTTGATTATGGCTGTTGTATAAACAGCAAATCTTGGTTTTCGAGGCGCCTGTTAAAATGCCGAGAAAACCATTTTGTGTCGTAACAACGGAATGTTGTATGACGACACGATTTGCGTAGAGTTTCGCTGCGAAGCTCTATAAAAGTTTTTGGTTCTTTTTTCAAAAAGAACACCATTCTTTGCTAAACTATCTTCCAAGAGGTAAAAATGATTAAGAAAAACATAAGGATTAAACTTACGTCACTTCGTGAGGCGACGAACGACCACTTTTTTGGTCAGATGCTTGGCGATGAATATGACGAATTTGAAGAATTTGAAGACGAAAATCCCGAGGAGCAAGAGCCCGAAGGACCAATAGAAATGTTCTCTGAGGGTGAGCTTTATATCACCGACGAGCGCGTTATAATTGCGTATGACGAGAGCGAGCTGACGGGAATGGAGGGCTCGCACACGCAGGTTCGATTTGAACGCAATCATGATGGACTTGTGACGATGATGCGAAGCGGAAACGTGAACACAATACTCGTTTTTGAGGAGGGAAAGCGTCACATTTGCACCTATCAAACGCCCTATATGCCCTTTGAAATTTGCGTTTTCACGAAGAGTGTAAAGAACACTTTACTTGAAAACGGTGTCATCGAGCTTGATTATATAGTCGAAATTCGAGGCGCACAGGCAGAGAGAACACAGTTCAAAATTGAGATTTTTGAGGACGAAAGTCCCATATTATAATTGAATAAAATGATAAAAACACGCATAAGATAGCCCAAAAAAGTGAGGTTGCTTTATGCGTGTTTTTGTTGTGATTGGCACTCGTCCGGAGGCGATAAAGATGCTTCCGCTTGTGCGAGAATTGAGAAAATATGATGAATTAGAAACGAAGATTTGCTTTAGCTTTCAGCATAGAGAAATGGCAAAATCGGTGTTTGATGAGTTTAAAATCGAGCCTGATTTTACCTTTGAAAAGCTGAAAACAGGCTTGAATTTAAAGGAATTGACAATGGAGCTTCTTAATTATTTTGATGTGCTTTTCGCTGAAAAAACGCCCGATTTGGTGCTTGTGCACGGGGATACGACAACGGCTTTTTGTGGCGCTCTGGCGGCTTTTTACAGGGGGATAAAGGTTGCGCATATCGAGGCGGGACTGCGCACATTTGACGCGCACTCTCCCTTTCCCGAGGAGTTCAATCGGGTGGCTGTTGATGGATTATCTGATATTCATTTTGCCCCTACAAAAATCGCTGCAGAAAATCTCATCAAAGAGGGAAGAAAGTCAGTATTTACTGTGGGAAACACGGTTATAGATGCCTTGAAATATTCCTTGTCAAGTGGAGGAGAGTCCCCGATTTCTAATGAATTAAAAGGTCGAAAATTAGTGCTTATAACCACCCACCGACGAGAGAATTTGGGCGAAAAAATGCGCTCGTCATTGCTCGGTATTAGAGATGTTTTGCGTGAGCGAGGTGACCTTTTTGCAATCCTGCCTGCACACCCCAATCCACGTGTTAGAGATGTGGCGCTTGAGGTCTTTGAAAATGTCAAAAATATTAAGATTTGCGAGCCGTTGCCGATGCGACAGTTTCACAAATTGCTTTCTTGCGCGTTTGTAGTATTCAGTGACAGCGGAGGCATTCAAGAGGAGGCGGCGTACCTTGGCATACCGTTGTTTTTGATGCGCGAAAAGACCGAGCGAGCCGAGTGCCTTGAGCTTTCGAATGTCAAGCTTGTCGGGTGGCAGAGGGAAGTAATAAAAAATGAATTTTGGGCATTTTTGAACGATAGCGCCCGTCAAGAGAGGATGCGAGTCCCTACAAACGTTTTCGGGGACGGACACGCAAGCGAAAAAATCGTCCGTCACCTGCTCGATTTTTTGAAAAGTAAAAATTAAATTGGGATTTATCTGTGCCTTCCCCTGAGGGGAAGGGGGACCACGCAAGTGGTGG
>JAZKZP010000126.1:0-23125 GCA_045612715.1 Eubacteriales bacterium | reverse complement strand
GCGCGAGATTCTATCGTTGCGGCGCGCAGGACATCTTTAGATGTCATTCTGGAACGAAACGCAGTGAAGTGATAGAATCTCGGCGCGCCTTCACTCCAGAATGACAGCGCGCGAAGGCAAACTCCCCTATAAATCCCAATTGAATAGTGAATTTACATATTGTTTTGCAACGCAAAAACCCAAATATTGTAAAAATATTAACAATAATAATTTTTTTATTTTTTTACAAAAACCTATTGACAAGAGAAAAAAACGGTGCTATAATACAGTCAATAAAGAAAAAGACGTTTGAGCAAAAAGAGTGCAGAGTGAAGCATCTTCAGAGAGTCGGCGGTTGGTGTGAGCCGATGGTAAGTAGTTCTGTTGCGTACATTTTGCGAGTTGTGTGTTGAACCTGTGTAATAAAAACGCAAGAAAGTAGGCACAACGGTGGCTCCCGTTACGAGCGTAGACTTTGATAGAAGTCGGTAAGGATTAAACTGTGAGGTTTAATCGAAGCAGAGTGGTAACACGGTCTTTTCGTCCCTGCATCCTTTATGGATACAGGGCTTTTTTTGTTGCTCTCAACAAAATATTTATAGCCGATATCGGCAGGAGGAAAACATTATGAAAAAATTATTAGCACTCGTTCTCACATTTGTGATCTTGGTAACAACTTGCCTTGCGTTTACTGCTTGTCCTGACAATAGTAGTAAGGCAAAATATAGAGTTGGTGTTTGCCAGCTCGTTCAGCATCCCGCACTTGACCAAGCAACACAGGGATTTGTTGCCGCTCTTAAGGCAGAGCTTGGCGACGACGTTGAAATCGAAGTTCAGAATGCATCTAACGATATGAATCTTTGCAGTTCTATTATAGGTGACTTTGTTGTTAAAAATGTTGATCTTATTATGGCAAACGCAACCCCCGTTCTTCAAACAGCAAGTAACGCAACAAGAGATATTCCGATTTTGGGAACATCAATTACAGAATATGGTGTTGCTTTGGAAATTGATAATTTTAACGGTGTTGTTGGAACTAACATTTCAGGCACAAGTGATTTAGCTCCTCTCGATAAGCAGGTTGAAATGATTCTTGAACTTAAGCCCGACGTTAAAACTGTTGGCATTATTTACTGCTCATCCGAAGCCAACTCAAAGTATCAAGTTGATGAAGTAACTAAATTTTTGACACAGCATAACGTTGAAGTTAAGGCATATCCTTTCTCAGACGCTAACGATATTTCTGCGGTTCTTACAACAGCAGCAACAAACTGTGATACACTTTACGTTCCTACAGATAATACGGCAGCTACTTGTGCACAGGTTATTGGTAGCATCGCTAGAGAATACAGAATTCCCGTATTTACAGGAGAAGAAAACATAGCAAGAGAATGTGGTGTTGCTTCTCTCACAATCAGCTACTATGATCTTGGTGTAACAACAGGCAAAATGGCTGCGAAGATTCTTAAGGGTGAAGCAGATGTTTCAACAATGAAGATTGAATATGCTGAACCTGCGAAGAAATATAATAAAGCAATGTGTGAACTTCTTGGAATTACAGTTCCCGAAGGATACGAAGAAATCAAATAATCATATATAAAGGAAAAATATTATGCAAGATTTGTTTCAGGTTTTGCCATATGCATTCTCAGAAGGTCTTATTTGGGGTGTAATGGCACTTGGCCTATATATAACAAATAAAATACTTGATTTTTCAGATTTGACAGTTGACGGTTCAATAGTAACGGGCGCTGCGGTTTGTGCGGTAATGATGATGGGTGGAGCAAACCCTTGGGTTGCTATGCTTTGCGCTATGCTTGCAGGTGGACTTTGTGGTCTTTTGACAGGCACCCTCCATACAGTTTTGGGAATCCCCCCGATTCTTTCCGGTATATTGACTCAGCTTATGCTGTATTCAATCAATCTTAAAATAATGGGACAATCCAATTTGTATTTGCAATCCTATTTATATCCCGTTATTATTACTATTGGCGACGTTCGTTCCAACCCTATGAGCGTTCTTGGAGTACTTTTGGCAATAGTAGCGATTATAATTGCGATATATTATTGGTTCTTTGGAACTGCTCTCGGTTGCTCAATTCGTGCAACGGGTTGCAATATTAATATGAGCAAAGCTCAAGGTATAAACACTAATTTTACAAAGATATTCGGACTTATTATTTCCAATGCTTTCGTGGCTCTTGCTGGTTCTTTGCTTGCTCAATACAGAGGTCCTGTTACTTTGACAATGGGACAGGGCGCAATAGTAGTTGGTCTTGCCGCAATAGTTATTGGTGATGCTATTTTTTCAAGAATTGCACGCAACTTTGCAGTTCGTCTTTGCGGCGTGGTTGTAGGTTCGGTTATTTATTTCACGGTATATCAAGTAATTATTTACTTTGGTGTTGAAGCGGACCTTCTCAAGATGCTTTCAGCCGTTGTGGTTGCACTTTTCCTTGGTGTTCCAAATATTAAAAACAAAATAATGTCCAAATTTCATACCAGAAAAGCAAAGGAGGTAAGGGAAAATGCTTGAGATTAAAAATATTTCCAAAACCTTTAATGCAGGTACGATAAATGAGAAAAAGGCGCTTCGCGACCTTTCTCTCACGCTTAATGACGGAGATTTTGTTACCGTTATTGGTGGTAACGGTGCGGGCAAGAGTACACTTCTTAACGCAATTTGCGGTACTTGGCAGGTTGATTGCGGTGAAATTGTAATTGACGGTCAGGACGTAACTAACACCCCCGAGCATAAACGCGCTAAATATCTCGGAAGAGTTTTCCAAGACCCTATGATGGGTACTGCCGCGGATATGGAGATTCAAGAAAATCTTGCCTTGGCTAAAAGACGTGGCAAACGTCGTGGTTTTGGTTGGGGAATTTCAAAATCCGAAAGAGAAGAATATCGTGAACTTCTCTCCACCTTGGGACTTGGTCTTGAAGATAGAATGACAAGCAAGGTTGGTCTTCTTTCGGGCGGTCAGCGACAGGCAGTTACGCTTCTTATGGCAGCGATGGCAGAGCCAAAGCTTTTGCTTCTTGATGAGCATACAGCGGCTCTTGACCCTAAAACTGCCGAAAAGGTGCTTGAGATTACTGAAGATATAGTAAATAAAAATAAGCTCACAACCCTTATGATTACTCATAATATGCGCGATGCCATTAAGCATGGAAACCGTCTTATTATGATGAACGAGGGACGTGTGATAGTTGACGTTTGCGGTGAAGAAAAGAAAAACCTCACCGTTGAGGACCTTCTTGAACTTTTCAACAAGGCAAGTGGTAAAGAGTTTGCAAACGATAGAACTATGTTAGCATAAGCAACTAAAAAGGAAGGTACGAAAACGTCCTTTCCTTTTTGTGCGTTATAAAGTAAGGAGAAAAATATGAACGAATCTAAAAAAGTATCCACGTTAACTATTGTGTTTGGAATAATCTCTCTTGCACTTCTTGTGTGCTTGGCAATTGTGCTTTTGAGTGGCAATGGAGGCAATTCCAATACTCCTGATGAAATTAATATCAGCGAAGATGGATATCTTATTGTAAACGGAGTTAAAACCGAGTATAAGGTTAAAATCGAGAATCATTCATTTGGTGAATGGATTGCTTATAGCGATAATAACACAGATTGCAGTAAAATGGTATATTATAGAGTTTGTGCAGACTGCTCTGAATATGAGTGGAAGCAGGGAAGCTATGATGATCACGATTTTGAAACTGTGATTACTGCACCTACGTGCGTTTCCGGTGGATTTGATACAAACACTTGTAAGAAATGCGGCAAGGTTGAAATTACTAATGAGATTGAATCCGTTAATCATACTTATTTGGACCAATATATGAGTGATGGTGAGTCTCATTGGAAGCAGTGTAGTGTTTGCTATGATACAACGGATAAAGAACCTCACATGCTTGGAGAAGAGGGAAATTGTTCGGTTTGCGGAGCTTTGCTTGGTGCGACCGATGGTGTAACGTATGATATTTCTTCTGATGGTACACACGCGGTTGTTGTTGGATATGATGGCACTTCGGCTACAGTAATAATTGCGAGTGAATATGATGGATTGCCCGTTATTTCGATTTATACAGAGGCGTTTAAAAATACAGCCATTAAAACTGTAATTATCCCCGATTCTATAACAAGTATAGGGGAAAATGCTTTCCACGGCTGTACCGCGCTTTCTAAAATAGTTATTGGAAACGGTGTAACGTCTATTGGTAAGGGCGCATTCCAAAAATGCGAGCGCCTTAAAACAATAGAGGTTCCTGATAGTGTTAAAACCATTGATGCCTATGCGTTTTACGGTTGTTCAGCGTTGGAAACGGTAATTCTTGGTGAAAGCATAACAAGTATTGGAGATAGTGCGTTCCAATATTGTAAAAAGCTTAAAAGTATTAAAATGCCCGATTCTCTTATTATCGTTGGTAAGGATTGCTTTAAAAACTGTTCCGATGATCTTTATGCTAAGGATGAATACGGAAAATATGTTGGAGATAGTGATAATCCATATCGTGTTCTTGTTGAAATTACAAACAAAAATATGAGTACATACAATATTAACGAGAATGTCAAGGTTATCGGCTATGCGGTGTTTAAGGATTGCACCCGTCTTTCGAGCATTGTGATTCCTGAAGGAGTTGTTGGCATTTCTACTCGTGCATTCTTGGATTGCTCCGCACTTGAAACAGTGTACGTTCCTTCAACGCTTACGTCTATTAGTGGATATGCGTTTGCAAACTGCTCAAAAATTTCAAACGTGTATTATGGTGGAAGCCAAGAGGATTGGTCAAAAATTTTCATTTCCAATAGCGGAAACTATTCTTTAGAGGATGCAAATATTCACTATAATTATGAAGAGTAATATAAAAAATCACCTGCATATAGCAGGTGATTTTTGTTTAATTGATTTTAAAATTGTACTTTTTTAAAATTGAGAGAAGGCCTGAGCCAAGCAAGGTCGCAGAAATCAATTCTCCAAGGCAGACCGTAAATGCTATAAAGGGCAGAGTCATATCCGTGACACCGAAGCCGTAAACTATTACCAATGGAACTATAATTGTATTTGCAACTACAGTTGGAATAGTGATGAGCCATTTGTTGTTTCGCAAATAGTAGCCACCGAGTGCGCCGATAAATGTTGCAAGCGTGCCAAATACCACGTCAAGCAAATTTGCACCTGTGATAAGGTTAGCTACAAGACAACCGATTGTAAGTCCTGGCACAGCGGCGGGAGTGAAAAATGTTAGAACACAGAGTGCTTCTGATATTCTAACTTGAATTGCGCCCGACGAAAGTCCGAAAACGGCTGAAACAAGTGTCAAAACGACGTAAAGAGCCGCAATTATTGCGGCAAGCGTTATAAAACGCACTTTTTGTTGATTTTTTCTTTTCATTTTTTGTACTTCCTTAGTTTTGTTTTAGGTGAGGATGGTTACGAACTCACCGAGAGTTATTATACTACTTTGGTTACTGAATGTCAATAGATAAAAATTCAAATTTTAGTTTATGAGAACCACTCTATAAATCCCAATTTATTATTTTGCTAACAGTAAAATCAAAAGCAAGAGCAGGGTGGTATCGTTTGGATTTTCTTGATGAATTACAAAAATGAGTCCGATCAAAAGTAGGTCTTCAAGAGAAATTGAGTCAAAAAATGAATTGAAAATAGGATTTTTTACTTCACTTTCGGGTTTTACTTCTTCAATTTTTGTTGAAAAATCTTCGGTTTTTGGATTAGTTTCTTCCTGCGCTTCTTTTATGTAACGTCTTTCGCTTTCATCAACAACGCGAAAGGTGTTTCCACTATAATTTCGTGGCACGCTTATGTTTTGCATGTTGCTTTTACTGTAGTACATTTTTCTCTCCTTCCTTAATTAAACTCATAAAAATTGAGCTCAATTTGTTCATTTTTATAAAGGTGTCGATAAGCTCTTTTCGTCGCTCTGAAAGGTATGGACGGATGGCTAAAAGAAGTGTGATTTGTTGTTTATCGGCAATGGATTTTTCGCCTTTGAAGGATGACATTTTTGACAAAATATTCGGTATTTTTGAAATAATATTGCTGATATCAAAATTTTGAAAAGTGGGGGAAGCATCATCAATATTTGTAGCATTATCGCTTTTATCGTCTGTTGTATCTTGATTATTGTTGGAAATGTTAGTTTCAAGTGGTGAATTATCACCGTTTTCGTTTGATCCTATTTTTGATATTATATCACTCATTTTTGATAGCGCTTCAGGGTTTGAAATAAGTCCTGAAATCAGTCCCGAAAGATCTGTGGTGTTCTTGTTTTCTTCTGCGCCTTCACTCATTATTTTTTACCTCCAAAACGGGTCAAAAGCTTTGCAATATCGTCATCACTTGCCATCGAAAGAAACGCGCGAATTTTAATAACATCCCCTCGTCCAATCTTTATATTTTCAGCATCAATTCCTGCCTCTTTTGCGATATCTTTTAGTACTTTTATCAGTTCTTCATCATTAAGTGTAAGTAATTTCGAAAGCGATTTTTTATCAAAATTCATAGTTAACCTCCAAAAAGTTTACAAAATTCACAAATTGTTTTCTCTATAATAATATATGTTATGAAATAAAATAGTTGACACGAATAGAATATTATGATAAAATTATAATTAGCCAAATGTTTGTTTTAACAAATAAAGAAAATGAGGTACTGTAATGAAACACTTTTTTATAATGAATCCTGCAGCAGGAAAGGGAACTCGCTTTCATGATCTTATAGATGAAATTCATAAGGTTTGCGATCGCCGTAAGGTTTATTATGCCGTTCACGTTACCGAAAGAATGGGTGAAGCAACTACATTTGTTAAAAAAATGTGCGAAAATTCAAGCGAGCCAATGAGATTTTATGCTTGCGGTGGTGATGGTACTATTAAAGAAGTTGCTCAGGGAATGATCGGATATGATCACGCTCAGCTCGGTATTATTCCGATGGGTACTGGAAATGATTTCGTTAGAAACTTTGAACACAACGAACAGCTTTTTAATATAGATGCTCAGCTTGACGGCGAAACAAGAAAAATTGACATTCTTAAATATAACAATAAGTACGCTATAAATCTTATAAACACAGGTTTTGACTGCGAAGTTGCAAAACAGGTTTCTCTCAATAGAAGAAGCATGTTTATTCCAAGCAAACTTGCTTATACTGCCGGTATTGCTCAAAAAATCACACAGTTTGACACTGCTATTGTAAATGGCAAAATCTATTTTGATGGCGTTATGCATAGGGGAGATAAATTCCAGGCTTGCGTTTTTGCAAACGGATGTTATTATGGCGCAGGTTATAAGGCTGCTCCCGCTGCGTACTTTAATGACGGTTTGATTGACTGCTGCGTTGTTGACAAGATATCCCTTGCTACATTCATAAGCTTTTTGGGAAATTACAAGCAGGGAACTCATCTTACTGGCAAGAATGTTCCTGATGTCTTTGCTTACAAGAAGTGTAAAAAAGTTGAGGTTATGTTCCATCGTCCTACGGATATTTCCGTTGACGGCGAAATTGAACGAATTAACGGCAAGATGACGATTACCATCGTCAAGGATGCTGTAACCCTCTCTCTTCCAAAGGCATGTCAGCCATACGCAATTAATCCTGCAGTGGCAAAGGCTGCAAGAAGATTTAATAGTAGAAATTATAATGCGTGACGTATTGATTGTTTCTGATACGCACGGAAGATCAACGCGTCTTAACGAGCTTATAGAGTTTAGACAAAAGCTTATTAAAAACGGAGATCCATTGACATTAATACACCTTGGAGATGGACTTTCTGATTTGTTTTCTTCTTCACAGTACGATAATATAATATCTTATGCAGTAAGAGGAAATTGTGATTCATCTACACATGACAGAATATCTCCTTATGGCGAGGAGATGCCGATATATCGGTTAATATATATTGATAAATACAAAGTTTTTATGACTCATGGGCATGCTTTTTCTGTTAAAGCTGGATATGAGGAGATTTGTCGTGAGGCATCAAATCAGGGTGCTGATATTGTACTATTTGGACACACGCATTTGCCAACACTTGAATATATTAAAAAGGGAAGTGTTCGAGGAGTTGAGAAAGATTTGGTGTTATTTAATCCAGGTTCCCTTGCGTCTATGTTTGACGGAAGCTTTGGAAATTTATCAATAAACGAAAACGGATTTTTGTTTTCGCACGGAAAATATCAAAATATAACAAATAAATAAAAAAACTGCCACACCGTTAAGGTGTGGCAGAAAATGTGTCATTTAATTAGAGTGCTTGGGGTGCTTCGGTATTTTCAAGTGATTCAAGCTCTGCATCGTATGCAGATTTAACCGCGTCTTCAAGAACAGCGCGAAATTCTGCGTTTATGGGGTGGACTATATCTCTATAGGTATCATCGGGATTTTTACGGCTGGGCATTACGATAAAATATTTTTCTTTTGCATAAATTACCTTTATATCGTGAACGACAAGCTGATGATCAAACGTAACGGATGCGATAGCTCTCATAGGGCCTTCTGTGAATGTTTTTCTGATTTTAATGTCTGTGATTTTCATATTGATCTCCTTGGTTTGGGTGATTAGTATCGAATTAAATTAATATCACCTCTATTTTACACTTAATTTGTGACTATTATTCAAATCAATGTTGATTATTTTCAAAATATTTTATGAACAAATAAAAATAGTTTGTGAACATTTTTAGTTTTTCGAAAGGATGAATTGTATGGCTACTCCAAATACTCACTATGGAGCTGAAAATATACATTTGATGCTTAAAGATTGCAAAAGCATCTATTTTATCGGTATCGGTGGCATAAATATGTCTTCACTTGCCCACATTTCACGTTTGCGTGGTTATCGTGTGGGTGGTTCGGACAGGGAGAGAACTGCTCTTACCGACGGGCTTAAAAAAGAAGGTATTGCCATCTATTACGGGCACGATGCCACTAATGTGGAGAGCTATGATGCGGTAGTGTACACTGTTGCTATTTCTCCGGATAACCCCGAATACGAAAGAGCTCTTGAAAGAGGAATTCCTTGTATTTCGCGTGCTGACTATCTTGGATATTTGATGCTTGGATATAAGAATAGAATTGGCGTTTCGGGTATGCACGGAAAAAGTACTTGTACCTCTATGTGTGCAACTGTGTTTATGGAAGCTGAGGGTGATCCCACGGTTCTTTCGGGTGCAGAGCTTGATGCTATGGGCGGTGCTTATCGCATAGGACATAGTGAAAACTTTATTTTTGAAGCGTGCGAGTATATGGATTCTTTCCTTGACTTCAACCCTTCAACTGCTATTATATTGAACATTGAACTTGATCACGTTGATTATTTTGACAACATTGAGCAGGTTTGCTATTCTTATGCGAGATTTGCATCAATTACTGGCGAGAACGGAAGAATAATTGCAAATATTGACAATGAATATATTCCAACTGTACTTGATGGCTATGAAGGGCAGGTTATTACATTTGGTGTTGTAACCAAGAGTGCTGATTATACTGCTATTAATATCAGATATCCCGGTGGTTATGCTGAATTTGATGTGATGCATCACGGTGAATATCTTGCTCACGTTAAGCTTTCAGTTACGGGTGAGCATAATGTTTACAATGCTCTTGCGGCATTTGTGGCAGGACATGTTTCAGGACTTGACATAGATAAAATTGTTTGCGGACTTGCTAAATTCCACGGTGCAAAGCGTAGAATGGAATTTAAGGGCACAGTTAATGGTGCGCTTGTCTTTGATGACTATGGTCATCATCCAACAGAGGTTGCTACAACTCTTGAGGGTGTTGCAAAGCGCAATGACGTTCAAAGATTATTCTGCGTATTTCAGCCACATACTTATACAAGAACTTATACTTTAATGGATGATTTTGCAGTAAGCTTTGATTCGGTTGACAGAGCTTATATTGCTGATATTTATCCTGCACGCGAAACCGATGATTTGGGAATTAGCGGAAAAACTCTTGCCATTCGCATAGGCGAGAAGGCAGAGTATATTTCAGGCTTTGAGAATTTGGCAGATGAAATAAATTCCACCCTTATTGAAGGTGACATGCTTGTTGTTATGGGCGCAGGCGATATTTATAAGCTATTTGATTATTTGAAGTTTGATGAATAATAGATAGTTTACTTTTAGCACGCTCAAGCCACCTGTTAAAATGGCAAGAAAATCGTTATGTTCCGTGTAAGCACGGAATGTTTTGAGCGAAATTAAGATATAAATTATTTTGATAAAAAGGTTTGAGGGTTATAGGGGGAATTTCCTTAAAATTTTCCCTAAATCCAAACAAACTAACTATAAAGGAAATATAAAATGAACGAAAGACAGAAACACATTAGAAACTTTTCAATAATTGCTCACATCGACCACGGAAAGAGCACGCTTGCTGACAGAATTCTTGAAGCGACACAGACTCTTACAAAACGTGAGATGGAAGAGCAAGTACTTGATAATATGGACCTTGAAAAAGAGAGAGGTATTACCATCAAAGCGCGTGCGGTAAAGCTTGACTATACTGCGCCCGACGGTGAGCAGTACGTTCTCAATCTTATCGATACTCCCGGTCACGTTGACTTTAACTATGAGGTATCACGTTCGCTCAATGCGTGTGAGGGTGCGCTCCTTGTTGTTGACGCAACCCAGGGAATTGAGGCGCAGACACTTGCAAATGCATATTTGGCGGTTGACGCAGACCTTGAGATAGTTCCTGTAATTAATAAAATAGATTTACCAAGTGCTGATATTCAACGTTGCAGAGATGAAATTGAAGATATCATCGGCATTGAAGCGCAGGAATGTCCTGCGGTTTCTGCAAAGACGGGACTCAATATTCAATCCGTGCTTGATGCGGTTGTTAATCTTATTCCCGCTCCTGCAGGAGAAGAAAATGCTCCTCTCAAGGCACTTCTTTTTGACTCCTACTATGACTCATATCTTGGCGTTGTAGTTTACGTTAAGATAATTGACGGCTCACTCAAGGTGGGTGACAAGATTAAGATGATGAGCGCAGGGCAGGTATATGATGTAGTTGATGTTGGTACAATGGAGCCATTTGGACTTAAATCCTGTGGCGAACTTAAAACAGGTGAGGTTGGTTACTTTACTGCTTCTATTAAGAGTGTTGGTGATACAAGAATCGGTGATACTATCACGCTTGTGGATAATCCTACCGAAGAAGCTCTCCCTGGCTTTAAGGCTGCACAGCCCATGGTTTATGCGGGTATTTATCCTGCCGATGGCTCAAGATATGGCGACCTTCGTGACGCGCTTGAAAAACTCAAGCTCAACGATGCGGCGCTCACATTTGAACCCGAAACATCTATTGCTTTAGGATTTGGTTTCCGTTGCGGTTTCCTTGGACTTCTTCATATGGAGATTATTGAAGAAAGACTTGAAAGAGAATTCAATCTCGACCTTATCACTACTGCACCAAGCGTTATTTATCGCGTTAAGAAGCGCAACGGTGAGGAAGTTATGGTTGACAATCCCTCAAACTATCCCACTCCCGATGAAATCGAGGCGGCTTATGAGCCTCTCGTTAAAGCGTCAATTATCACTCCCACGGATTATGTGGGTGGTCTTATGGACCTTTGTCAGGACAGACGTGGTATCTTTATTGATATGAAATATATCGACACAACTCGTGTTGAGTTGCACTATAAATTGCCTCTTAACGAAATTATTTACGATTTCTTTGATGCTCTTAAGAGCCGTTCACGTGGTTATGCGTCCCTTGACTACGAGCTTGATGAATACAACAAGAGTGACCTTGTTAAGCTTGATTTCTTGCTCAATGGCGATCAGGTTGACGCACTTTCGTTCATCGTTCACGAGGAAAAAGCGTACACAAGAGCAAGAAGAATTGCTGAAAAGCTCAAGGAAAACATTCCGCGTCAGCTCTTTGAAGTGCCGATTCAGGCGGCTATTGGTTCAAAGATTATTGCGCGTGAAACCGTTAAGGCGATGAGAAAAGACGTTCTTGCCAAGTGCTATGGCGGTGACATTACTCGTAAAAAGAAACTTCTTGAAAAACAGAAGGAAGGTAAAAAGAAGATGCGCCAGCTCGGTAGCGTTCAGGTTTCTCCTGAGGCATTCATGGCGGTTCTTAAGCTTGATGACAATGATTGATTTTATTAATAATGAAAAAGCCCCAAGAAATTTGGGGCTTTACATACATATTCCGTTTTGTAGGACAAAATGTCTTTACTGCGATTTTTGTTCGTTCGTAAGCAGGAATGAAAACGAGCGCGAGGAATACATTGGTGCGCTTTTGCGCGAGATAGAAGCGCGTGCTACAAAAGAATATGTGGTTGACACTATTTATTTTGGTGGTGGAACGCCGTCGCTTTTGAGTGTGGACCAGGTGGGCAGAATTTTGTCTGTTGTAAGAGAGAATTTTGTGGTATCAGATGATGTGGAGGTTACGCTTGAGTGTAATCCGATGACGCATATTGATGACGGAAAAGAGTATTTTGGGGCTTTACGTACTTTAGGCGTAAACAGACTCTCTCTCGGTATTCAAAGCGCAGTTGCGGAAGAATTGAAGCTTATTGGCAGACGTCACTCGTTTGAAGAAGCGAAACAGACTTTTTTTGATGCACGAGAGTCGGGATTTTACAACATAAGTGTTGATTTAATGTTTGGAATTCCGTCGCAGACGATTGCGAGCTTAAAATTCTCTATTAATGAATTTCTTAAACTCGGTGCTGAGCATATTTCGATTTATTCGCTTCAGTTGGAAGAGGGAACTCCTCTTTACAGAATGCAAGAAAAGTATGATTTGGCTGACGATGACACTGTGGCGGATATGTACGAAACTGTGGTTTCCATGATGCGCGAGTCAGGATATTCTCATTATGAGATAAGTAATTTTGCCAAAGAGGGTAAAGAGAGCCGTCACAATTCTAAATACTGGCGACTTCAAGAATATCTTGGCTTAGGTCTTGCGGCACATTCGGATTTTTCAGGCAAAAGAATGGAAAATACCAATGATATGAAACGCTATCTTGACGGCGGTTTCGTTGAAAATGAGAAGAAAATTCCTTTATCTGAAAGGGAATTCGAATTCATAATGCTTGGTCTTAGAACGAGCAAGGGTATCTCAAAATCGGAGTTTTTTGCGCTTTTTAGTATTGATTTTGATGAGAAATATGGTGAAAAGGTGAAAAAACTTGAAAAATTAGACTATTTTTCGCAAAATGGACAAAATCTAGCCCTTAACGAGCGTGGTTTTGAGGTTAGCAATATGATACTTGCACAAATTTTAGATTTTGATTATTAATCTATTGACAAGTCCGTATAAATCGGTTAAAATAAAGTTACAATATTAAAGGAGATTTCAATATGGAAACTAACAATACAGAAAGAGAATTTTTTACCCTCGTTGATGAGGAAGGCGTTGAAAGAGAGTTTGAGCTTATCGGTGCTGCTGAACTCAACGGCAATCAATATTATGCATTCATTCCTGCTGAGGATGATCCCGATAAGGAATTTTGCGAGTACACAATTCTTAAGATCGTAGTTGAAGATGGAGAAGAAACACTCGTATCTATCGACGACGATGCAGAGTTCGACAGAGTGGCTGACCACTTTGATGATCTTTTTGCTAGCGAAATAGATTACGACGCTGAAAGATAATTAAAAAGTTAAAAAATCCTGCGCAATGCGTGATGTTAGGTCGATTGAACCTACATTTGATTAAAGGAGTCCGAAATAAATTCGGTGCTGGTTTGCAGACCTCCCGCGCTCTTCGGGTTGACTTGTCCCCCAAGAGATGGCGGACGTTGGGAGCAGTAAAGGCAACGATAGGACACCGCCCTGAACTACAGGGTTCTATGTTACTTGGCACACGGTTGTGCGGGGCTGAAAAAAGCACAGTTGCAAAGCAACTGTGCTTTTTTGTTTAGATATTTAACTTGATAAATTGGGATTTATTGGGGAGTTAGAAAAAGTTAGTTTGTGTTTGGAACGGGAGGCGAAACGCCTCCCCTACAATGTATAATATTGTCTATTCGTAGGGGAGGGGTCTCCCCTCCCGCAATTTAAATTCAAACTATCTCCCCTATAAATCAAAATATGAAAATGTAAAAAAGAGAGAAAATAATATTGCTTTTAGTTTTGTTTCGTGATATAATTATTCTAATAATTTATTTAGTGAGGTTTTTATGGGTATTCTTGAAAACAAAGAAAGATTTATAAGCATTTACAAGCAATATATTAAGAGGGATGGCGCTGACCGTTTGCTCGATTATCTTTGCGCTTCTGATTTCTTTACCGCACCTGCGTCAACCCGTTTTCACGGTTCTTATCCCGGTGGTCTTTGTGAGCATAGCTTGAACGTTTATGACTGCCTTGTGGATATTATGAATCGTCCAAGAATGAAAGAGATTTATGGAGTGGACTATTATTCGGATGAAAGTATCGCTATTGTTTCGCTTCTTCACGATCTTTGTAAGGTGGATTTCTATGTTGAAAGCACAAGAAACGTCAAAGAAAATGGCGTTTGGAAGAGTGTTCCTTTCTATACCATAGATGACAAGTTGCCCTATGGACATGGCGAAAAGAGCGTTTATATTGTTTCTGGATTTATGCGTTTGACACGCGATGAAGCATTTGCTATTCGTTATCATATGGGATTTTCAGATGTTACTCCACAGGAGATGAACAATGTGAGCAAGGCGTTTGAAATGTTCCCGATTGCGTTTGCGGTGAGCGTTGCCGATATGGAAGCATCTTATTTCCTTGAGGGAAGTAAAGAATAAAATTAGAGGGTGTTATTATGAAAAAAACTGTTTATTTGAGAACATTATCTCTGCTTTTAATTGCAATTATACTTTGTTCTTTGACCTCCTGCATATCCTATTGGGCTGAACAATTTTCGGATAAAATGTTTGAGTTTGTTGAGGTTGAAGGTGGTTACGAGGTAAGAGGAACTCCGCTGATATCCGGAATTTTGGTTACTGAAATGAATATCGAAGAAAGAGTTTTGGAAATTCCCAGTGAATATAACGGAAAACCCGTTGTCGCAATAGCTGATGAGGGATTTTCTAAATGCCTTTATGCTTATGAGATTATTATTCCCGATACGATAAAAGTGATTGGTGATAGAGCTTTTCAGGATTGTATGCTTTTGACAAAATGTGATATTCCAAACAGCGTTACTGTTATTGGTGATGCAGCATTTAAGGGTTGTACTTGCTTTAGCAACGTAATTATTCCCGAGAGTGTTACTACTATAGGTGAAGAGGCTTTCTTTGGAACTATGCAGTTTATGGATGAAGATACTGCTACGAAAATCCTTGGCTATTTGATGGATATGACGCCCTTTATCAGAACGGAAACCTACAGTCTTCGCATACCCGCAAGCGTTACGAGCATTGGACCAGGCGCTTTTGGTGATACGACTGCCGTAAACAAGTTTGAGGTTGACGAAAACAATACTGCGTATAAAGCGGAAAATGGTGTTTTATACAGCCAAGATGGAAAGATTCTTTTGCAATATCCTGTGGCTGCCACTGATACTATTTTTACTGTTCCTGATGAAGTTGAAAATATTGAAAAATATGCTTTTGCAGAGGCAAATTATCTCGAAAGAATTATAATGTCAAAAGATTCAAATTTGCTCAGAGTAGGTGATTTTGCATTTGTAAGTTGTGAATTGATTAGGAGTATATATTTCCCACAGAGTGTTAAAAGTATTGGTGAGGGTGCAATATCGTATTGCCATGAATTGAGAGAGTGCACTATCAAAAGCTCTGATGTTGTGTTGGGTGCTAAGCTTTGGGATCAGTGTACATTTTTAGATGAAATGTACTATGCCGGAACGGTTGAACAAATGACAAAATATTTGGATACTCAAAATTTTGATTACTCAAGGTTATATATTTTAAACATTCATTGCTCTGACGGTACAATTTACTTGGATAGTGATGGCACTTATGATGTAACAACAATTCCTACATTACCTAATTATCCATACGAGTCAAACTGATAACAAATTTAATAATACAGAAATAGCGATGGCTTATATTTTGCCATCGCTATTTCTGTATTAATTCGATTTTATCGTTTTCGCTTGCGCAGACTGTGAGAATTGAGTTTTCAATTTGTATTGTTGTGAATTGTGCGCCATATATTCCGGGAATGGTGGAGTCGAGTTTTATAAATGGTGTGGAGTCGTTCTTCAAAAATTTGAAGAGGGATTCTTTTTTTGTCCAGATTTCTATACATGGTATTCCGTTTTTAAGAGCGATGATTTCATTTTCTGTGAAAAAGCGGGTTGCGAGCATGTCGCCTTTGTCCATATCTTCGATATCGGCACCTACGGAAAGCGATTTTGAATTTGAAATTGCTACTGCGGCGAATAAATTTGAGTGGGATATGGATATATCTTGATTTAAGTTTTTGAAAAAGGGGTTGCCGTTTGGTGTGTAATCAATATTGGCGCGCTGTTCGTCGGTAAGAAGTGAGAGAGCGCAGAGGGAAGCGAGGTGCAAATCCTCGTTTCTTTTTTTATTTAAGCGCTCACGCGCGGGTGCGGAGAGCGAATTTATGATATTTTGCTTTTCATTTTCGGGAATGTTTTCAATTTTTTTGATATAAACAGTTATCATTTTGCTCTCCTTTCGTGTGGGGTTGTGCACGTTGTTCGCACAAACCAAGCGATTGTTTCGTCCACCTTTTCACTTTTTGATTTTGCGTTAGCAAATGGCTGACGTAAGTCAGACAAGAAAAGCCGTGGCTTACTCCACGCGCAGTGGCGCCCGCCGCGCAGGCGATACGGCATTTCTTTTTGGAAACTTTTTCTTTGTGCCTATTTTGGCAAAGAAAAAGTGGATAAAAGAGAAGTGGTCGCTATAGTTAGTGGCTCTATCTTTAGATACGAAAACTTGTTAGACGCTTTTTTCTTTGGGATTATAGCCGCAAAGAAAAAAGCTTTGCAAAAAAGAAACGGCGAATGCGCTCAAGCCGCGCGGCTCTGCTACGCGCAGGGCGGTCGCATTTGAAAAAGAGACGCAAAACAATCGCGCAAAGCGAGTGCGAACACACCTATAAATCCCAATTTATCTAATCCATTATAAGTCATTTTGAGAAAAAAAACAATAATTTTTCAAAATTTTCTTTAAAAAGTGGCACCTTTTGGCACCTTTTGGCACCTTTTGGCACCTTTTTTTCGTGTATAATGCGTTCGTACGAATGAAACAGAGGTTGGATTTCTACGAAGGACGAAATTTTCAAAGTAAGGGGGATTGATAAGATGAAAAGATAAAAAGAGTAAAAATCCTATTGTCGAGCTTAAGAGGATTTGCAACAGGAGAGCGCTTATTCCTCTTGCTGAGGAATACGTAAAGAATTGCAAATCGAAAGAAAATACCTTTGAAAATAAGGGTGGTCGAGCCAAGTCAAATGAGAAATTTCCCAACATTGCTGGATTTGCTCGAAGCTTGGGAGTGGGTATTTCGTCTATAAAAAATATTGAGAGCAAATGGCCCGAGCAGTACGGCGCTTTGCTTGCAATTTTTGAGGACGAAGCACTCAATTCTGACAAGAATGCAACTATACTTAACGCCTACATCAAGGAGCGCTTAAATTTCGGAGAGAAAAAAGAGGGTAGCGCTATCTTGCCCGTGGGCGACGTTCAGTTGGTTTTTGAGCACGACATAGGCGAGGACGGTGGATGAGCAGAAAAAGGATTGTTAGGATAGGCGGAAGGCCAAATCCCAAGCAAAAGGAATTCTTCTCGTCCCGTGCGAAGTACACAGCTTATGGTGGAGCACGTGGCGGTGGAAAGAGCTGGGCTCTTAGGCGAAAGCTGATTGGTCTTTGCTTAAACTATGCGGGCATAAGGTGCTTACTAATTAGGCGGACTTTAGGGGAGATAAAGTCTAATCATCTTATACCGATACTTAAGGAATATGGCGAAATTTTGTCTTACAGCGAGAGCGAAAAGGCACTATCATTTCAAAACGGAAGCAAGATTTTCTTTGGCTATTGTTCGTGTGATCGTGATGTTTTGCGTTATCAGGGGCAGGAATATGACATTATCGCAATTGACGAAGCAACGCAGCTGAGCGAATATCAGTTTTCGATTTTTAAGGCTTCACTTCGCGGAGTCAATGACTTTCCCAAGCGCATTTATCTCACCTGCAATCCCGGTGGAATTGGACATTCATGGGTAAAGCGGTTATTCATAGACAGAGATTTCAGAGAAAATGAAGATCCGATGGAATACAGATTTATTCCTGCGCTCGTTTATGACAATGAAGCTTTGCTGAAAAGTGATCCCTCTTACGTTGAACAACTAAAAGCACTTCCACAGAGATTGCGCGATGCGTGGCTCAACGGGAGATGGGATGTGTTTGAGGGGCAATTTTTCTCGGAATTCAACGAGGATATACACGTGGTTGAAAGCGATGTTATTCCAAAAAACGCAGGGCGCTTTATAGCATTCGATTACGGATTTGATATGCTTGCAGTGTTGATTTTAGCCAAGGATACTGAGGGTAATATCTATGTTGAAAGGGAAATGTGTCGACCAAATCTCACTTTGGGCGAGGCGGCAGAGGCTATTGTCGAATTTCTTTCGGGGGTCAAGGTCGAATACGCAGTGGCATCTCCTGACCTGTGGAATCGCCGTCAGGACAGTGGCAAGAGTGGAGTTGAAATTATGCAATCGGCGTGTGGTATGCCTTCTATGATTCCTGCAGATGACAGAAGAATTCCCGGCTGGCGCGCGCTGAAGGAATATCTTTCACAAAGGGAAGGCAAGCCTAGGTTGTATATTTGCAGAAATTGTTATGAGCTTATTCATTCTATAGGTGCTTTGCTTTGCGACCCAAATCGCGCAGAGGATGCTTCGAGCGAACCACATTCCATCACTCACGCACCCGAGGCGCTTCGATATGCGGTTATGAGTAGATTTGAGTGTCCACCCGAAAAAGAGGAGCTTCCGTTTAGTTTTCTTAAGAAAAAATCGTCTGTTTCGAGATTTTTAAATGATTAATTTCATTCGTACAAATAAAAAAGAAAGGAAAAAAGCTGAAAATGAACGATTCATTGAGCAAGACCTGGCTTCAATATGAGGCGGGCAAGGACTACAAAAGACGAATCGGACTTTATCAAACCGTAAGACAAAATGAACGATTTTATCGCGGTGAGCAGTGGTATATGATGGAGTCGGAAAATTTGCCCCGTCCTGTATTCAACGTAGTTAAGCGCGTGGTGGATTATCTTATCTGTTCTGTAGTACCCCAAAAGACTGATATTGTTTATACCGATGAGAGCTTGCCCTATCTTAAGGATACGGAAAATTCTAACAGAATTTGCAGAATTTTGACTAATAATGCAAGATATCGTTGGGAAAGATCCAAGATGGATTCTAAACTTTATCGTGTTGCAAGTGAAGCGGCAATAAGTGGTGATGGCGTACTTTACTGCTATTGGAAAAATGATGCCAAGGGTGATGGTGCTTATGTTGGGGATATTCAAACGGACGTTATCGACAATGTCAATTTGTTTGTGGCTGATGTTAACAAAAGTGATATCCAAACACAAGATTACATTATTCTTTCTGGAAGAGCAAGTGTGCTTTCTCTTCGCCGTGAGGCAAAGGAAAATGGTGTGTCTGAAAGAGAAATTGCTAAAATTGTTGCTGACAAAGCTGACGAAGCAGATCGCGCGGGGGACTATTCCGTCTATGAGCTTGAAGGAACGGATGAAGAAAAGGCAACTTATCTTATCAAGTTTTGGAGAGAGGATGGCAAGGTGTGTTTTGAAAAAAGCACCAGAAACTGCATAATTAACAAGGTTAGAACACCCTGTACACTTTATCCTGTGGCATATTTTAATTGGCAGAATACTAAAAATTCTTTCCATGGAACAAGCGCTGTTGCATCTATGATAACCAATCAAAAGTATATCAATCGTGCTTATGCTATGGTTATGAAGCACATGAGTGATACTGCGTTTTCAAAAGTTATTTACGATAAGTCAAAAATCCCCGAATGGTCAAATGAGGTTGGCGAAGCCATTGCGGCAATTGGTACAAGCAACGTGTCCGATGCGGTTAGTGTGTTGGGTGTGGGTAAATTGCAAGAAGATTATCTTGATTTCCTTGACAACATTATTGCAAGTACCAAAGAGTTAAGCGGGGCAACCGAAACGGCTCTTGGTAATGTGAATCCTCAAAATACAAGTGCAATTCTTGCCATTCAAGCGGCTTCTCAAATTCCATTGAAGCTAATTAAGGCGGCGCTTTATCAATGCATTGAGGATCTTGCAAACATTTGGGCAGATATGACACTTTCATATTTTGCAAACGAAAGACTTGTGCCTTTGCTTTATAGTGATGGTAGTTATGACTCTGAAAATTTGGGCAATTTTGTAGAAGCAAGTGTTAGGGCGATTGTTAAAGTTTTTGATGCCGGAACTTATAATGATTCAATTCTAGTTTCTGTTCTCGACAAGTTGCTTGACAAGGGTCAAATCACATTAGAGCAGTATCTCAAAAAAATTGAAACCTTAAATATCGGAAATTCTCTAAACTTGATCGGGGGTGAGATTGGTGAATGAAATTGAAAATGCAGTCATTGACGAAATTTTTGAAATCGCTGAAGAAAATTTTGAGGAGTCTGATTCGATTGAAGAGTCTATTGATGAAAATAGTGAGATTTCTGCACTCAGAACGGAACTTGAAGGATTGCGAGCAGAACTTCGAGAAAGAGAAGAGAGGGAGCAACTCCACTCTCGAATGTTTGAGGAACTTGAAGAATTTGGGAAATATTTTCCCGAAATTGACATTCATCAAATCCCCGACGAAGTCTGGGAAAAGGTCAAAAAAGGAGTGCCGTTATCTGCTTCGTTTGCTCTTAATTTGCGTAAAATGGAGCTCGAAAGGAAAAAAGTGAGCGATTTTAATGAAAAAAATCGCAGAATGAGTACGGGCTCGCTAATGCAAGACGAGGGTGAGAAATATTATTCTCCCTCAGAAGTCAAGAAAATGACGCCTGCACAGGTGAAATCACATTATGATGAAATAGTTGCATCTATGCGTCATTGGAATTAATTAATAAAATAAGTTAAAAAAAGAAAGGAAAAAATATTATGGCAATTGTAAACTTTATTTCAACAGTATGGAGTGAAAATCTCCTCAAACAACTCGATAAGAAGTATATTGGTGTCCTCAACTGTAACAGAGATTATGAGGGTGAAATCAAAAATCAGGGCTCTATCGTAAAGATTTGCGGTGTTGGTGACGTTACTGTTTCTGACTACACTAAAAACACGGACATGAGCGCTCCGGAAAGTCTTTCAGATGATTTGAGAATGCTTAAGATCAATCAGGCAAAGTATTTTAATTTCCAGATTGATGATGTGGACCGCGCGCAGTCCAATCCCAAGCTTATGGATGAAGCAATGAAAAATGCAGCGGCAGCTCTTGCTAATGCAGCAGACGCTTATGTTTATTCATTGTATTCCGATGCTCTTGTAGAAGTATCTGACGGAGAAGCAACCGCAGAAAGTATTGTCGATCATATCATTGAAATCAAGACAAGAATGATGAAGGCAAACGTTATGAATAATGACGAGATTTTTATTGAAGTATCTCCCGAGGTTGCTGCGCTTATTCTTAAGGCAAAGATCGATCTTGGTACGGATAATCGTGATGCTTTTGAAAATGGTCTTCTCGGTAGAATCGCCGGTTGCAAGGTGTTTGTTTCAAACAACGTTTGCGAAGATGAAGCGGGTTATTTCAAGTGTCTTGTGCGTACTAAGAGAGCCGTTACCTTTGCTGAACAAATCTCTGAGGTTGAAGCATATCGCCCTGAAAAGAGATTTGCGGATGCGGTTAAGGGTCTTCACCTCTACGGTGCGAAGATTGTTTATCCCGAGGAATTTATGGTGCTTAGTGTTAAGCCCGCTATTTAATTAACTATGGCGGCTATTGAATGTAGAGATATTTTCAATGCGGTGTACATTAATGTAAAAGGTAGTTATATATCAAATTTGTATTCTGCTAAAATAAAAACTAAAACTTCTAGTGGCAGTCAGAATTCAGAGGAAAATTTACAAAAGACTAAAGCGATTGATCCAGAGGGAGAAACTAATTTTAACATTAAGGAACTAATAAATGCAAATGATGAGAAAATTAGTGAATCTATTGAGAGAGAGGGAGAAAGTAAGGTGGCAGATAAGATCAGAGCCGATGTTGATGAAAAATTTCCATTTGCGCTTGCATCTGTTTGCTCAAATCTTGCATATCTTGATAGGGAATATAGAAAATTGAAGGATTATGAAGAACAGCCGCATTTTTCTGAATTTATTATCGAAGTTTCGGATGATTTTCCATTGTCTGACAGATTTGTTTTTCCTGCGATAATGTACATAAGTTCTATGATGCTTATTGATATTGACGAAAAGAGAAGTGATGACTTTTATGACAAATATGCGTTGTCGGTTTCAAAAATATGCTCGGAGCTTCCTTTTGAGTCAAAAAGCACTGTTGAAAAATATCCATATTGATCTAAGAAACCCGATGCGAGAGCATCGGGTTTCAATATTTAAGAAAATTCAAAAAAATATGAAAAAATATGAAAAAATATTTAAAAAGTGCTTGACAATATGATTTTGTTGTGATATAATAACTTCTGCCGTTGAAAGAACGGCAGGTATGGAAGCATAGCTCAGTTGGGAGAGCATCTGCCTTACAAGCAGAGGGTCATAGGTTCGAGCCCTATTGTTTCCACCATTTTTTATAATCGAGGGCAAATAACACCTCGATGCAGGAACATGAATGCGGGATACCGCATTTATTCCAAATGAGGCCCGGTAGTTCAGTTGGTTAGAACGCTAGCCTGTCACGCTAGAGGTCAGGGGTTCGAGTCCCCTTCGGGTCGCCAGAACAATCTTCGCAATAGTGAGGAAGGGTTCAAAAAAGAAAGCAGTCTCACAAAAGAGAGGGGATATGCGTCTGTAGCTCAGTTGGTAGAGCAGGGGACTGAAAATCCCCGTGTCGTTGGTTCGATCCCGACCGGAGGCACCATAAAAATGCGGATTTAGCTCATTTGGTAGAGCGTCGCCTTGCCAAGGCGAAGGTGGCGGGTTCGAGCCCCGTAATCCGCTCCATAAAAA
>JAZKZP010000125.1:0-95577 GCA_045612715.1 Eubacteriales bacterium | reverse complement strand
CTTGCGGCATTTGCATTTTCAAAACTCCATTTGCCTGCAAGAAACTTCTGGTTGCTCTTTTTGATGAGTGGAATGATGGTACCGTATGCGGCTCTTATGATGCCACAGTACCGTGCATTTTATGAATTGAAAATGACGGATACACTTCTTCCTCTTATCCTTCCCGGATTGTTTGGAAATATATCAATGATGTTTTTCTTCATTCAATATATGAAGGGCATTCCAAATGCAATTATTGAAGCAGCAAAAATAGATGGGGCAGGGTATATGAAGATTTTCACAACAATTATGTTACCCATGACCAAAACGGCTATTGCCGCACAGGTAATTTTCTGGTTTACAGGTATATGGAACGACTATTTTGCTCCGGCTATATATTTGAAAGACCAAACAAAAATGACACTTCAGCCGATGATGGCATTTATCAACTCGAATAATTCAGGTGGTACGAATTTACCTCTTATTATGGCAGGTGCGGTGCTCTCAAGCCTTCCCATGCTTATAATTTATTCCACCTGTCAAAAATTCTTTGTTGAATCAATGGCCATTTCAGGTGTGAAGGGCTAATTAATTTAAATCTCGCAGCATATAATATAAAATTTTTTAAGGAGGTCTTCGAGATGAAAAACACATGGATTAGCGCAGCCCTCGCCATGCTGTTGATGCTTTCCGTTATGCTTACAAGCTGTGTAGGCGGAATACCCGGAAACATTTTTAACAGTGATGAGTACGAGGACTACAATCCCAACAAGAAACCCGGAAATGGTCAATTTGACTATGAGGGTAACTATGCCGCACCCGAACTTAAGATTGACGGTATTGCTGACGATGCTCAGTGGGCAGATGCAAAAACTATCGCAACCTTTGGACACGGTGGTGCAGCAACAATCAAAATATATCGTGGCGAACAGGCATTGTTCTTCTTTGTTGAGGTTGCAGATGCAATTCTTGCAACTGAAGGTGAAACAAATGACGATGCAGTAACACGCAGCGATAGCATCGAGATATATATTGATACTCTTGCAGATGGTGGCACAAAGCCCCAGAATGATGACTATCAGATAAACCTCGGTATTCACGGTAAGACTCGTATTATGCAGGGCTCAGGCTCAGGCTGGGGCGGTTGGAACGGTCTTATTGACTATGAGGTACAGCTCAACGGTGTTCTCAATGATGGTTATGAGGCTGTTGATACAGGTTATACCGTAGAGGTAATGATTCCTTATTCTCAGATAGGTATCGAAAAAGATGACACTATCGCAGTTTCTTTTGGTCAGGTAGATAAGGTGGCTTCTGGCTCTTCTGCTACTATTGACTGGGACTGGTACGGTTGGACATATAATGGCAAGATTGTTGAGCCCCAAACTCCCAACAATTATTTGCTTCTTGATAAAGATAACAACGTAATGTCCCGTGATGAGGAAAGCAAGCCCGATGCTGATATGGCGGGCTATGTAATTGATTATGTAACAGGTAATCCTATTGCAGGTGCAACAGTTACAGTAACTTCTCCTGAAGGTTTAGGAATAGAGTCTGTAGTGACGGACGAGCAGGGATATTACGTATTTGAAAAGGTAAATCCCGAGATGACATATATTCTTTCTGTTGAAAAAGAAAATTATTTCTCTAATACAGTTGAATATTCAAGAACCGAACTTCGTGATTCTAACGGTGGACGAGTTCTTAAAAACGTGACTCTTCGCAATGAAAACGACGTTGAGAAGACAACCGTTGTTGGTACTGTTAAAAATATCGTTTACGGTACAGTCGAAGGCGCGTTGGTAGTGG
Organism: Eubacteriales bacterium; assembly: GCA_045612715.1. Lineage (GTDB taxonomy): Bacteria > Bacillota > Clostridia > Oscillospirales > CAG-272 > RGIG4608. The sequence continues at coordinate 93,789 of JAZKZP010000125.1, read as the reverse complement.
TTGAAGGAACAACACTTTCCGCAATAACTGATGCAAACGGTATCTTCACAATTGAAGGAGTTCCCGCTGAAGAATCAATCACTCTTGTAGTTAGTCACGATCTCTATGACACAAGCAAAACAACTGTACCTGCTGAAATGCTTGTAGCTAACGGAGAATCAAACGTTGGCGACGTTAATATCAATCTTCCTTATGCATTAACAGGTGGATTTGGTAATAAATCCGACAAGTTTGCGAATAGCACAATGTACTTGTCTCGTACACTTACAGGTATTGAGATGATTCTTGAGGGTACACGAAAGCTTGACGGTAAGATTGAAGTTTATCTTGACGTTAAGGAATGTGCAGACCATAGAGATAGCGATGCTACTATGTGGCGCTTCGATCTTGACGGTAATGGCACTATAGCAGGTGTAGAAAATTATGCAGCTGAAGGAAATGGTTCTGCATACGGTCTTGAATACGAGCTTTATTACAATGATTCAACAGGCTATAGCGCAAGATTCTTTATTCCTTATACATACTTAGGAATAGCTCCTCTTGACGTATTTGGTATATCTCTTGGACAGTGGTCAACATCCGCTACTGACTGGGACGGTTGGGGCTTTAACGGACAGTTTATAGCTCCTGAATTGCCTAAGCAATTTGTTCGTGTAAGCGCAACAAACGAGCTTTACCGTCAAGACGACAACACATCCATGGTGAACCTTTCCGGTAATGTCGGTATGCCCGGTGTTAAGGTAGAGGTTAACGGAATTTCCACAGTTACCGGTGCTGACGGTGCTTGGTATATGAAGGCAGTAAAGACAAGTGATGCTGTAAATATTGTTTATTCACGCCAAGGATATGTTTCTTATACAACGACAATTCCTGCTGGATATTTTGATAGAAATGACAGCTATTCAGAAATTGTAACACTTGAAAAGCAGACAGTGACTCTTTCAGGTATCGTTACAAACGATAGAACCGGTGCGCCCGTTGTTGACGCAACAGTTAGCATTTCCGGTACAGATATATCCGTGCCTACAGATGAAAACGGAAAATATACTATCACAGGTCTTGGAACTGAAGTTGATGTTTTGTTAAAGGTTGAGGCTGAAGGCTATGCTACCAAAGAAGAAAGTATTTCTGCGGTAACACTTGCTTCTCAAAGCTCTCACACATTGAACATCGCACTTGTTGAAAGCAACAATATCAATTACATTACTCTTAGCGGCAAGATTACTAACGTAAACGGTCCTGTTGCTGGTGTAAGCGTAAGCGTAGTTGGTAACAGTGAATTGTCAGTTCTTACAAATGCAAATGGTGAATTTGCTATTGAAAACTATCCTGCTATTGATTGCGTAATTCATATTGAAAAAGCCGGTTATATTTCACAGGATATAACTATGAAGGCCGATGATATTGCCAAAACGGCAAAAGAGCACAGCATAGGTGAGATAGATTTCTTGCTTGAATATGCAAAGCTTCACGGTGTTATAGCAGATAAATCCGATGCGTTTGCAGCATTTATTGGATATGTTACAAGATCTAAAGTTGGATTTGAATTTAAGTTTGAAGGCTCTCGTCCATTCACAGGACAACTTGAGTTCTTTGTTGATACAAAGACAAGCGCAGGCGATAACGCTCGTGATACAAGTGATTACTTGTTCCTTTTGAAGGCTGATGGTGGCTTGCAGATTATAAACTGGCCAGACAATTATCCTGGAGTTAAGAACGAAGCCATTCCTGCAAATATGGTTTACACTGTAGAAAATGCAGACACTGCTCCCACACTTACCTTTACACTTCCTTACGAATTCTTCGGACAGATAGATCCAAGTATGGCTCTTGCTCCTACTGAAGTAATCGGTATTTCTGCAGGTCAGTGGATGGGTAGCGACTGGGACGGTTGGGATAACTTTGCACTTCTTGGTGCAAACGGCGCACCATTTGTAAAGCCCGAAATGCCCATGGATTACATTAGAATAGGCTCTCACAACGAAATTTATTCTCATATTAATAATGATACACTCAATCTCAATGAGTATCAGATAAACTTCGGAACAGGATACAATGCTGAAAATAACCCAGTTGGTGCGCGTCCTGTAATGATTGCAGACAACTTCTATGCTAAGGTTGTTTCCCGTGATGCTAACGGTGTAACATTCAGCTTCCTGACTACAGGCGACTTTGCCAAGGAAGGCGACCAAAATGAAATGGTACTCATTTACTTTGATAAGGGTGACTCCATCAACGGTTGGGAAAATGTTGATTACCTTATTAAGGTAGCTTCCGACGGTACTGTTTACGGAAGAGCAGGTGCTTGGTGGAGTGCTACCGAAGCAGATAAGCTTGGAACAGTAACAATTACCCGTGAAAACGGTGTTACAAGATTTGATCTTACAGTTTCTTATGAAACAATAGGAGTAGCAGCAGATGAAGTATTCGGCGTGGCTATGCGTGAATGCTCACATAATGCAATAGACCATCATTTGTATGATCCATGGTTTGACTGCTACTTTAACAAGGGCACTGATATTGGTTCTCCCGCAACCGGCCTTGATGCCGCATGGTCTACAACTTATATCCGAGTTGCAGCTGATGGAACTCTCTATCTTGCCCCCAATAACCAATAAGGAGGGAAAGCATTATGAAAATTAAATCATTTATATCAGCTTTACTCGCATTAGTTATGATTTTATCTCTTGGTTCCTGCGGATTATTTCCGCAGGGAAATCAAGGGAATATAGAAGAACCGGGCAATTATATTGATCCCAATACTGTATTTTCTACTTATGATAATAAGTCGTATAACGAATATCTTCTTGGTGAAGAAGTAAAAATTGCCAACCAGTGGGAAGGATATGGAATAGGTGACCCGTTTATTATGAGATATAACGGTATGTACTATCTCTATTGCTCAACCCTTGATTCCGAAACCGGTGTTCGTGGTTACAAATCCGCAGACCTTGTAAATTGGGTTCCTATGACTGGTGAGGGTCTTCGCGAAGGATACGTTTCTCAGGATAATGTTACTAAGGCAGCATTTGCTCCCGAGGTGTACTATTTCAACGGTACATTCTATATGTACACATCTCCTTCAGGTGCAGGTCACTACATTCTCACATCTGATAGCCCCGAAGGTCCCTTTGTAAAGGCTACAAATAACTTCGGTATGTCCATCGATGGTTCAGTGCTTATTGATGATGACGAAACAATCTATTTCACATACGCGAGCCAAGGTGGCATACGTATTGCGAAGATGTTGGATATGCTCACTGTTGACGCAACAAGCACACCACAGCTTAACAATACTTCAATTGGTGGTTGGACAGAAGGTCCCTACGTGCTTAAGCGCGACGGCATTTATTATATGACATACACAGGCAATCACGTTGCAAGTGACGGTTACCGTATAGCTTACGCAACTGCAAGTTCATTGGTAAACGCAAACGGTGCAATAGACCGTAATGCATTTACTCGTGCTGAAAACAATCCTATAGCTCTCAATACAGAGGGCGCTCTTAAGGGAATGGGACATTCTTCAACAGTACTTGGTCCTGATATGGATTCCTATTATCTTGCGTACCATATGCTCAACTCCTCAGGCGGACCTAACAGAAGCCTTGGTATTGATCGTCTTCTTTTCAATGGTACTCAGATGAGCGTTTCAACAAATCTTGAGGGCAGTATTGCTCCTACTCTCCCGATTTTCTACGCTAATGGTCTTGATGCAGAAAGATTTGACGTTTCTAATGGACTCGTTCTTAGTAAATCAGCTCACAACTCCAACTTCACTGCGGAGTTTAATGTAACTGGAGCTGAAAAGAGCACTTACGTATTCGGATACGTTGATGAAGCAAATTACAATTTTGTAACTGTTGACCTCGTAGCAAAGACAATTACACTTGCTTCTGTGACTAACGGTGAAGAAAAAGTGGTTGCAACAGGTACTCTTGTAAACGATTTCAGATCTGATAAGCTTCATACAGTAAGAGTTGCAGCACGCAACGGCAAGATTGACGTTGTTTTCGATAATATGACTAAGATCGATAATGCTGAGCTCAGTATTGCTGCAGGTAAGATTGGATATAAGGCACTTTCAGATGCTGCAAAGATCGGATATACAGCATTTAGTAATGTTGCTATGGGTATGAGTGATGAGGCTGAAGCTAAGCAGGCTCTTGGTACAATAGGCTCGTCCCTTTATCTTAGAGATGCCAACTATTCTGCTATTACTAAGCTTTCTTCAAATGCAGTAAAGATTCTTGAAGATTATCCTTATGCAGGCGTTAAAGCACTTACACTTGCTAAAACCGAGAAAGCTTCTTACCTTGTAAACTTTAAAGAAAGCGGAAGATATGCTCTTGAACTTGTTTACCGTGCTGTTGACGGTGGAAAGAAAATGGGCATGAAGCTTGCCGATGGCAAAGTATTGACATTCGTTCTTCCTGTGGTTGATACAGATGAAGATTATGTAAAGGCGATCGTATGTGAGGCTAATATCGAAGCGGGCATTCAGGTGCTTCGCTTAGAGGCAATTGACTCCGAGGTACAGTTTATGAGCTTTAGCTTTGCAAAAGCAAGCAATAGTACCCCCGAATTTAACGAAACTCTTGGAGAATATGTTTCATTAGGCGCTGACTATAAGACTATTTGGAAAATTAAGGACGAAGGTCATTACGCAAAAGCCGGTACAAGACAGCTTGTATATTTTGGTGATGATACAATCACTGATTTTACCCTTGAGGTTGACGTTAAACTTGAAGGTAAAACAGGTACATCCTCAGCAGGTATCGTGTTCCACGCAAGCAATTATGCGGCATCCTCACACGATAATTATACAAGTATGCAGGGATATTACTTGTCTGTAAATAACAATCAAATTCTTCTTGAAAGACTCAATTATGCTGATGATACAAATACAATTGCCACTTATGTAAAAGGTAATCCCTTTGCTGAAAGCGATAAATTTGTAACAGTTAAAATTCAAGTTAGAGGCAACCAAATTACAGTTTGGGCTGACGGAGAAATGATTATTCAGATAAGTGATGCTGTGGGCTATACTCATGGTAGACTTGGCTTGTATACTAACGGTAGCGCGGTAGTATTCAAGAATTTGAAGGTTAGCGAATAAATATTTTGGGGGTGAGGGCTCTCCTCACCCCCATTTAAAGATGATTTAGGAGATAATGATGAAAAAGAGAAGTCTGATAATTAGTGTTTTGGGCTTGCTTTTAGTTGCTATTATGATAGGTGAATTAACAAGTTGCACAATCAAACGTCCCGAAGAAATTCCATATGTTCCGATAGCTGATGGAAATCGTTATCAGAATGCAATGGATATAAGTGGGCAGTGGTCAAATAGTGCTTGGATGCCTGAAGGTTCTGATTATGGCATCGGAGACCCGTTTGTAATGCGTTACAACGGAAAATATTATCTCTATCCTTCCACCGCTGACGGAAGGGGAGGAATTAAGGTCTATGAATCAACGGACCTTGTGAATTGGACGTATATGGGCTTTGCTGTAGCAGAGGATGAACCTACGTCCGTGGGTGCATATGCGCCTGAAGTAATTTATTATAATGGTTATTTTTATATGTGCCAATCTCGTGCAGGAAAGGGACATTATATTTACCGCTCAGAGAGTCCAACACAGGGCTTTGTGCTTGTCAGCACGTCGGGGCTCCCGGACGAAGACCTTAACAAAGGTAATCTTGGTATGGGAATTGACGGCTCGTTTTACGTAAGTGATGATGGCAAGCTATATATTATGCACACATCCACTCCAACCGGACTCAAATTTAATGAAATTACAGATGTAAATAATATTATCCCCGAAGCTATCGGACCTACTAAAAATCTTGGTGATGCCAACCTTCGCGGTTGGATAGAAGGGCCCGGAATTATTCGCAGGGGAAATTATACATATCTTACCTATACAGGCAATCATGTCATTTCAAACGGTTACCGTATAGCTTATTCCTATGCAAATAACATCAACGGTCTTTTAGGATTTACTCAACCCTATGATAATGTCACTATTATTGATACCGACCCGTCCCATCGCGGTCTTGGTCATAGCAGTAACTTTTACGGTCCTGACCTTGATTCAATATATACCGCCTACCATAGTTTAGTAGGTAGCGGTCCCTCTCGCAGATATAATCTTGATCGATATTTTACAAATGGCGGAGTTATGACTGCAAACGGAGTTACTAATACCTTGGTTTTGGCGCCGGTACGTCCGGATTGTGAGATTTATCAAGGCAAAGAGCTAAATGAGGAGGGTAGAATATTTACACTTGGAAGTACTGGTAATTATTTTACCGCCGAATACAATTTCATTCCTTCTGAAAATCAAATTTTGTATTTCAGCTATGGAGAAAATGGTTTTTATTCTATTCTTGTTGAAGATAATAAAATAGTTCTTAAAAAAGAGATTAACGGATCATCTGAAATCATTGCAGAAAAATCCGTCACAATTCCTAAAGGAAGATTAAGCACTATTCGTCTTGAAAGTGGAGATGGAGTAGCATACGTCTATATAAACGGTATGCGAGTGTCGACATTTGAAAATGAACTTGGCGCAGGCGCAATAGGATATGCAAAGCGCGAAGGAGTTGAGTATACAGCATTCACAAATGATGTTTTCGGCACTTCTGATTTCGAAACTTTGAAGAATTTTCCAACTAAATTTCCTGCTACAAGTTACCTGAAGGGCGAGAATAGGGGATTTTCGATAATAAATGCCGAGGTCGTTTCAGGTGGACTTAGAGTTGGAGAAAAGCAGAGTCTTGTTCATATTGAAGAGGACGATTGCTATGCGGTAAGACTTGAAAAGCAGGACTGGATTAAATACGGATTGGATATTAGTGAAAGCAGCACGTATTCCATATCTGCGCGCATTACTACGGCAAGTGCAGGAGCAAAAATTAAAATAACAATAGGAGAATCATCCTTTGAATGCACACTTCCTGAAAAGCTTGAAAGCGAAGGTGAAACGTTAAAGGTTCATCTTGGCAATATCACCCTTTCAAAGGGAGCGACATCTATGAAGGTTGAAATTATCTCCGGAAGCGCTGAATTTATCACGTTCGAAGCTTATAAAAACGCGAATGCTCCCGACAGAGTTAGACTTGAAGATTTTAGTGCTGAGCGTGGAGATGTCCTTATTGAAAACGGAGTCTTAACTGTAAAGGGACTTGAAAATCACAGTGTAGCCCTTTGGGGAAATGCAGGAGTTTGCAACTTTACCTCTACGATAAAGTTCACATGCAAGCTTGACAATTCTTCCAATCTTGGTATAATGATACGTGCAGAGGATTATTCATATTATCCGAGTCAGCCCACGCAATCATGGAGGGGATATTATCTTCAAATAGGGCAGCATCTTCTTTCAATAAGCCGTTTTGATTACGGTGAAGAGATGCTTGGTGCTGTTCGCGTAGAAGATACGTTTTTTGATAGTAATAAGGAGCATACTCTGACTATTACAGCTAAAAGTAACAAAATAGAGATAATTCTTGACGGTACGTATACTTTATCGGTTACAGATGATTGTGCTTTTCTCAGTGGTCTGTTCGGTGTCTTTGCAACGTCCGGGGAAATAAATCTCATTGACTTTACATACGAAATAATAAAGTAATTTTATAAAGGAAAAGTGACTATATGAAACATACAAAATGCTACATACCAGAATATCCTCGTCCTCAATTTGTTCGTGCGGATTGGCAAAATCTTTGTGGCGAGTGGAATTTTGGATTTGGTGAAGAAACAAATGAAAATAACGCTCTTGTGGGAAATCTTCCACGCAAGATAATAGTTCCGTTTTCATATCAAGCTAAAGCAAGTGGAATAGGACTTGAGGAATACCACTCGGTTGTATGGTATTCTCGCAATATTAGCGGGAAGGTAGGTAAACGCACTATATTGAATATTGACGGTGCCGATTATGAAACAAGCGTATTTGTAAACGGAAAGCTTGTGGGCACACATATTGGTGCTTATTCTCGTTTTTCATTTGATATAACAGATTTTCTTGTTAAAGAGGATAATATACTCACCATTCGTTGTTCCGATGATAACCATCCAATACAGGTAAGAGGAAAGCAACGTTGGGAAAAACAAAATTTTGGTTGTTGGTATGTTGAAACTACGGGTATATATAAATCGGTTTGGCTTGAATACGTTGACGACATTTATCTTACAAATCTTAAAATAACACCGTCTATTAAAGATTATTCCGTGCGATTCGACTTCGCAGTAAATAAGCCTTCACACGATGTCGAAGTGAAGTTTGCGATTTCTTATAATGGCAAGCCAATTTGCTCTGCACGTGTCAGCGCGGATGATGTTGACAACGGAGCGTCGTTAAGACTTGATAGTAGGGAGCTCACTTATCAAGTCGAGCACTGGAGTGTTGGTAATCCTGCTCTATACGATGTTGATATAACGGTATACAATAACGACGTGCCTGTTGATGCTGTTGGATCATACTTCGGACTTCGTGAATACGTAACGAAGGACGATAAAATAATGCTAAACAACGTACCTTTTTATGCCCGTCTTGTTCTTGACCAAGGATACTGGCCTGAAAGTGGTTTAACTCCTCCTTCCGAAGAAGCACTTGTAAACGATATTCTTCTTTGCAAGGAAATGGGATTTAACGGTGCAAGAAAGCACCAAAAGGTAGAGGACGAAAGATACTTCTACTATGCCGATATTTTGGGCTTTACCGTATGGTGCGAATTGCCCTCTAATCATTGGGCATCTGACAAAGCAACTAAACAGATTACAAAAGAATGGCTCGACATAGTAACTCAAAATTATAATCACCCCTCACTTGTCACTTGGGTAATATTCAATGAGAGCTGGGGAGTTAGAAATATTATGGTTAATCCCGAGCAAAGTAACCTTGCAACCGGTCTTTATTATCTTACTAAGAGCATTGATTCTATGCGTCCAGTTATTTCAAATGACGGTTGGATGCATGCGAAGAGCGATATTTTGACCATTCATCACTATGAGCAAGATGGCGAAAAGCTGTATTCATACTATGATGATATTTATAAGCTTATTGAGGGTGATATAAATGGACATCAGCATTTGCCCTATGCGAGTGGATATGAATATGAAGGACAGCCCATTATTATAAGTGAATTTGGAGGAACCGCATATACTGGTGAAACCAATGATGTTTGCTGGGGCTACGGCAACGGAGTTGCGAATGATGAGGAATATATTGAAAGATTGACATCCTTGGTAGACGCGATAAATAAGATGAATATCTCGGGATATTGTTACACTCAAATAACTGACGTTGAACAAGAAGTAAATGGTGTTTTACGTGCAGACCGTACTCCTAAGGTGGCGCTTGAGCATATCAAACAAATCAATAGTTAAATCTTATCTGCAATCGGCAAATTGCGTCGAATTCGACAATGTTTGCCGATTGATTGCCTATTATTCTCATCTGGAGGACTTATGGAAATCATTAGATTAAATAATTTTTCGTGTTTTTATAGAAATAAAAAAGAATATGTTACTGCACTTGATAAAGTCAGTTTTTCTATCGAACGCGGTGAATTCTTTGTGATTATCGGAGAATCGGGATGCGGAAAAACAACGTTGCTTAGATCCTGCTTGGGACTTGCTCCATATTATGAAGGAGAAATTTTGGTGGATGGTGTATCCGTTGATGACCTTGACTTAAAAAGGGGAAGATATGCTTATGTATGTCAAGAAATAGGATTATATCCAAATCTTACAGTGTATAAGAATATTGCATATCCACTTTCAGTTACACACACATTGCCCCAAGAGATAGATAAACGTGTAAAAAAGATTGCTACGGATCTTGGTATCGATTTTCTTCTTTCACGAAAGCCATCTCACCTTTCAATAGGACAGCAGCAAAGAGTTGCTATTGCAAGGGCGCTTATAAAAAATCCAACGATAATGTATTTTGATGAGCCATTTTCAAATCTTGATCCGGCTTTGCGTTTAGAGCTTCGCTCATTGTTGAAAAACCTGCACGAAACATATGGTACAACGGTAGTTTTTGTCACACATGATATTGGTGAAGCATGGGCACTTGCTGATAGAATAGCAGTGCTTGAAAAAGGAAGATTAATTGAGATAGGAACACCGGAATATTTGACTAAAAACGGAAAATCAGATTTAATAAAAGGATTTTTGAACAAATGACACAAAATTTGCTTGGAATTAGTAGCGATAAATATCTTTTAAAACTGAATAAATATAAAGTGTTTACGACGCTGTTGGGAATTTTAACAATCGGGATTAATATTTTGTTTTTGTTGTTGCGTACTAATGAAAACCACAATATGCTTCTTGCCTTGAGTATAATTGTAACTGTTGCTTTGGGTTGGATAATTACTGCTCTTGTTGGAATTGTAATAAAACCGATGACTCAACTATATGAACTTTCCTTGCGTCCGACGGAGTGCGTTTTGGCAAAAATTGAGCGTATAAATATCGAGCCCTACAGAGTTGAAAGCTTTGATTGCTTTGAGGTATATGCTGAAGGTAGTATATTTTTCCTCGTTGCTGACGGAAATATTAAACTTAGAGAAGGGGACACGGTAACTCTGTTTATAGCGTCCAATATCATTACGGGGGTAAGAGTATGAGAAAGAGGGATATACGTAGGCACTTTCAATATTTTTGGTGGTGTTACGCATCAATTTTGATTGTTGCAGTTGTATTTTGGACCTCTGTATACGGGATTATTGAAAAACCTGATGCGAATGAAAAGCTTACTCTATCGTATTTTGGAAACTCCTATGACGGAGCTCAACTTGAACTTGAAATTGAAAAAAATATAACCAATATAACTTCTCAAAACATAAGAGAATTTAGTGTTGACCATGTCAATCAAACAGAGGATATTGTTTTTGGCTCAATGATTCAAACGCGTTTGTATTCTTCGGATATTATGATATTCGAAGAGGGTGTTGTTACCAAGGAGTTTGCTTCAATGAACTTCAGACCCTTTACAAGTGAACTTGAGGCGTGCTTTTCAGATATGGATGTGGAGTATTACGTAATTGATGGTATTAAATACGGAATTATAATTAACCCACAGGGGCAAAATTCAAATATTTTCACAAAATATTACTCGGGAAATAGTACAATGATAGCCTTTTTTGCCCCGTACTGCGAAAATCTTGGAGGTATTTATGGCATAGGGAACAATAGTGATGACGCAGCAATAATGCTGATGAGATTTTTGTTGGAGGAAATAAATGATTAAAAGAAATAAATCTGCTAAAGTTGATTTTCAAATGGCAAGTCTTCCTGCGACGCGAAAGGAAGTATTTTCGGACGTGTTGAAAATACATTGGAGAAGCTTTCTTGGTTTTGCCTTTCTCTTTGTACTTTTTACTATACCTTTCCATGCGTTGAAAATTTACGAAGATATGATTCAAATGAATATGATGCAAGATTTTGCTAATATGACCGTCGATCAGCAACAAACGTCAATTGTTCAGGTTCTATCGGTTAAAAATATGACTGCCGTTTTGAATATCGTATCATTTGTAATTTTTTCTGTGTTTTTATCAGGAATCCTTCGCGTTATTCGACAATATTCTTGGGAAGAGAATGTGTTTTTTGGCTTTGATATGATGCAGGGTATAAAGCAGAATATAGGGCAAATTTTTCCTCTGTTTGTGCTTGTGGGTATTGTCAACGCTTTTGTTGTGTATGCCTATAATTATTCAATACTGACGCCCAATGGCACTTTGGCAATTTTGTTGGCAATGGCTGTTTGTGCAGTTGTAATTATTGGCCTGCCCACCTTGGCATATACATTGGTTTCGGTTTCACTGTATAACAATAGCTTAATCGGTCATATAAAGCTTGGCGTAGTAATGGCATTTAAAACTCCATTTAAATCGTTTTGTATGCTCGTCCTATTCTTCTTACCGTTTTCGCTTACAATGATACCGAATATTGTGTGCCATATTATCGGCGGACTAATCGGTAGCTTTTGCTTGCCCGTTGTATTACTTGCTTGGTATTTGTTTGCCCTTGATCGCTTTGATGAGTTTGTTAATAAAACTAAATTTCCGGAGTTAGTGGGCAAAGGAACATTTTTGAATAATGATAATTAAGGCTTAAGGTGGAAGAAATATATTTATTTTTATGCTTGACAGTATTTGACAGGTTTTGCGTGGCGATACATAGTGTGGCAAGTAGGTATAAAGAAACAGCGGAGTGAAGTCACTCCGCTGTTTTGTTAAAAATTATCTAAAATATATTGTATTGGTGAAGGATCTGATTTACATACATCAAGAATAAAGAACTCATATGCAGGAACGGGATCTGCTTCGTAATCAACTAATTTCGACCTTCGCTTTTCCAAGGGATTTCGTTTATCCCATTCAATAAAAGCTAATAATCGTTCTTTTATTAAACTCTTGTTTGTCCATTCTTCGCACCATGTTTCAAATTTACAAAGAATTTCTTCGGGAGTAGTTATTTTAATCTCTGTGTGAAAGTGTCCTTTATAAAGCGGCTTAGTCGAAATAGCATTGATTCTAATACACGGTCTTATATAATAGTCTTCTTTAGAATAGCAACTACCTTGTATATAAAAATAGAGCGTAAAATCTCCGATGTCTTTTGACCACCACTTGTTTTTCTTTTTGAATCCTTTTTCTTTAAGGTACGGTTTAGCATATTCAATTAATTGTTCTTCGGGTAAAAAGTTTTTCATAGAATCACCACCTTTATTTTATTATATCACATCTTTTCCAAAAAGTCTAATCTTGCAGTATAAATTTCTTTAACCGACAAATACTAACATCGTAAATTAAAAAGCAAGGAGAAGTTTATATATATGAAAGCCACAGGAATTGTTCGTAGAATTGACGATCTTGGCAGGGTAGTCATTCCGAAGGAAATTAGAAGAACTATGAGAATCAGGGAAGGTGACCCCTCTCACATATCATTGACAGTAATAACAAGATTTTGTGATGCAATGATCTCATTACACAAAAGAATTCAACACCAAAGGGAATAAATACATAATCCGTAAATTGTTAGGGCTATTTTGTTTTTTGTTTTTTGTTTTTTGTTTTTTTTTTTTTTTTTTTTTTTTGAGGAAGTTAATAACCAATAAAACTATAATTTACAAACAACGGACGGAGTTTTCTCCGTCCGCTATTTCTTTTTGAAATATTCTAAGTGTTCTTAACGATATGTTTTGTCATATTGCTTATGATAGTTTTTTTAATGTTTTCTTCATTTGCTTGTCTTACTTTCGATAAAGACTTAATACGTTTCACCAATCTATATGTTGATTTGTAAAAAATATATGGACAATAATTCAAAATATACAAAAAAATATTTACAAAAATAATAAATTTGGTTAAAATAACATTGAACAAGGCTTTTTGAACCAATTTATATGGAGGAATATATGAATTTACTTAGTATTGAGACACATATTTTCGATAGTTTATCTAAAGATTGTTCATTTAAGATAAAACGAATAGGGCAAGAATATTGTAGTCCTCAGAAAAAGCCCGAAAAATTCAAGAGAGATTATTATTCATTGCATTTCGTGCTTTTTGGTTCGGGAACTCTAAAAAATGGAGATGACTGTTATAAAATTAAAGCTGGAAGTGCTTTTTTGCTCTATGAAGGTGTTGAATATGAGTATTATCCTGATCCCAAAAATCCATGGGCATATTTGTGGATAGATCTTCACGGTGTGCATCTTGACGAGCTTTTTGCTCAAACTGGGTTTACTCGAAGCGAGCCTGTAATCAAAATCAAGGATATGAATACCTTTAATCCGCTTTTGAGAGATTTACACGAGTCATATTCTCACAGTCTTTACGGAGAAATAGCAAACTACGGATATTTCTTTTTGATTTTGGATAGATTGCTTGACAATTATACTGCTTTTACAACAAAGAACAGGTCAAAAATTCTTAATCAAAAGCTTATTAGAGATATTCTTATATTTATGAATAATAACTCTGCACTAAATCTTACCCCCAAAGAGATTGGAAAGAAATTTAATATTTCATACAGCACTCTTATGGCACTTTTCAAAAGCGAGGTTGACATGGCTCCTATGGAATATTTGACTCATTTCAGAATTTCTTATGCTTGTATAATGTTGAAATCTGAAAATAAGATGTCAATAGGAGAAATATCAAACATGGTTGGTTATTCGGATCAAATGTATTTTGCAAGACTATTTAAAAAGATTAAGGGAATGACCCCTACAGAATATTCTAAATCAGATATAAGGGAAGATCCTTTTGATTGGCTAAAAGAGAAAAATCTTGATTTCAGATAATATATTAATAGTAAATATAAGATAGAAAAGAAAACAAGAAAGGAAAGGTATTTTTAAATGAAACTACTCAGATTTATTAGCTTGCTGCTTCTTGTTTCGATGTTGCTTGTCAGTTGCTCCGAGCCAACATACAATGTTATTTTTGGAGATGACGTGAAGGTAGAGGATGGCAATGAAATGACTGACGGCAATGATCCGTTCGACGACAAAGGACTTTATGAAGATCCTGAGGTAGAGATCGACGGCGTACGAGAGGCAGAATATGACTATCCTACGGGAAGTGGTAAATATCTCGTTTACTCAAGTGAAACGGAGACCACGTATGTTTCTATATACAAAGGAGATCGTGGTATTTATTTCTTATTTGAGTGCGAGGATGACTGTCTTTCAACGCTTAATGTTGAAGATATAAATCTCGTTACGGCACAATCAGATTCCATCGAGCTTTATGTAGATACATACGGCGCCGGCGGAACAAAGAGAGGAAGTACTCAGCACGAATTCAGAGTTACTGCATCAGGACGCATATACTCGTATTTGACGGGATTTGTTGCAAGGGTATTTACTTATGGAACATTAAATTATCATAATGATATTGACCAAGGATTTAATGTTGAGGGCTATATTTCTTATTCTGTACTTGGTGATGATGTTGACAAGAATACACCCACCTCGTTTGCTTTTGCTCGTGTAACAAAAACGGGTAATAAGGGATTTATATGGCACGGAGCGGTTGACCCACAGATTCCTAACAACTATTTGGTTTTGAACAATGACAATAAGTTTTATTCTTTGGAAGCTTGTCCTGTAAACGGTGTTATTGACGGTCGTCTTATTGACATTAACGGAAATCCCATATCCGGAGCGAAGGTTACTGCAGAAGGATACAAGACAGTATATACAGGAAGCGATGGAAGATATAAGCTTGATATCAGCGGTTGTACAGAAGACCTTTTAATTAGTTTTTCCAAAAAGGATTATCTTGATAATAGCGTGCCGGTTAATAAAACAGATTTAAGATTAGCCAAGAATGGCGTGATTTCTCTTGGAGAGTCACTTTTCCTTTTGGAATCGGAATCTGATTATTCAACCACATTCAAGGGAATACTTACCGAACGTGATGGGACAACGCCTATTGCAAATGCTTTGGTAGAAGTGAACGGAGTAAGCACTAAGACAGATACAAACGGTGAATATACACTTGTTGCAAATCTCCACGGATATAGCGGAACACTTACTTACTCTGCAGACGGTCATACTACTTACAAGAAAACAATGGGCATACTTGACATTGAAATAAACGGAATGACAGAGATTATTTCGGTAAATCTTGATGAGGATTATGGAAGCTCTATTGACTTTGGACGTAAAAATACGGACACAGCAACAGCGCGTGTCGTTCGCGGAGAGGACTCCTTTAAGATTGTTTTGAAATCATCCTCAGTTATGGATATTAAAGAGATGCCGGGTTCGAATTTCGAGGTATTTGTAGATACAAAAGATTCCTGCATTATGCACAAGAGAGATGCAACGGATTATTTGTTTGTATTCCAATATGCTAATATGGGAGTTTTAAGTGCAACTCGTTATGGAGGAGGCACTGTTGACACAAGATCTATCACAACAACTTACGGTAGAATTAATGAGCTTTATTACGTTGAAGTTGATATTCCTTATTCTGTGATTGGTGTTGACAAGGATGAAGTGTTTGGTCTGTATTTTGGTGTTAAATGTAACTATGTATGGACAGGTATGTATGACCATAAGGGAGACTATATTCCCGCTGAGGCGACTATAAATTACGTTCGTCTTGGAGCTGACTCTAAGATTTTTGCAGGTTCTTGCAACGTTGAACCGGCAACGGATCTTGATTTTAAAGAAATAGGTGTTATAGGAAACTATAATAGCAATAACGAAACTGTTAAGTACAACGTTAGTTATGCAAGAGAAGAAGGCTACGTAATGCTTAAATTCGATCTTGTTGATAACGGTATTACAATGACGGAGCAGGGACATTCCCTTAATGTATTTATTGATATGAATGCAAGCTCCAATAAGACGCAAAGGGATGAGACCTGCGGGCATATTTCGATTTATCCTGGCAGACCCGTTTCTGTTGTTTGCGGTTGGGATGCTATAAATAACAAGGAAAGCTCTCACAAATATTATGAAAGTGATACTGATGCAACGTGGGCATATCTTTACGGAGATAAGATTTACGTAAAGATTGATACCTCAATATTCGGTGGTGAGGCGGATAATCCCATTGGATTTGCTGTTGGAATGTGGCACGATATCATCGGGACAAACTCCATTTTGGCGATGAACGGTAAGGCGTGCAGTCTTGAAAACCCTGCAAAATACTTTATTGTAGATTCTGCAGGCAATATTACTATAGAATAGGAGGTATAGTATGAGAAATATTAGAATATTTATATCGATTCTCCTATTATTATTTATGCTTTTGGGCGTCGTGGGTTGCGCTCTTAAGCCTGTAGTAGAGGATGTGTTTATTAATAACAATGCTGCTCTTAAGACTCCCCCCGAGGAGAGCGAAACATACCAAAACTTCTTTAAGGATGACCGTATCGCCAATCAGTGGGAAGACTATGGTATAGGTGACCCATTTATTTACAGATTTGACGGCATATATTATCTCCTTTGCTCTACAAAGGCACAGCATCGAGGAGTTCGAGGTTGGAAATCCACAGACCTTATTAATTGGGAGCCCGTTGACAACGGAGTTTGCAAAAAGGGTTACGTTGTTTCTGACTCTGTTGACGAGACGTTTGACGCTTGGGCAAGTGAGGTATATTATCTTGACGGAATATTCTATCTTGTTGAATCAAGAAACGGCAAAGGACATTACGTTTTGACTTCAACATCTCCCGAGGGACCGTTTGAGCCGATAACAGAATCGACCATTGATAATAATATCGATGGCAGCTTGTATATGGATATTAACGGTAAGATGGTACTTTTCTCAGCAAGCGGTACTCTTGAAGCTACATATATGGCTGATGATATGAAGAGTGCGGGGGATAAGACCGCACTTCGAGAATGTAATATGGCAGGCTGGACTGAAGGCCCTGAAATCTTTACCAGAAATGGTATCAGATACTATTTTTACACAGGTAACGGTGTTACGCAAAGAGCATACCGTATGAATTACAGCTACGGTTCTGCAGAGAAGTCTATTTTTGAAGATAATATTAATCAGGGACAAAATGTATTGCTTAATACGGATGATGATTGGCACGGTCTTGGACACGGATGTGTAATTATGGGTCCCGACCTTGATAGCTTTTATCTCGGTTTCCATAACATTTATTCTGAAGGTAATATCGAGGCAAGAAGATTCAATATAGGAAGACTTCTTTTTAACGGAACTGACGTTATGATGCAACACACGGGACTTTATAATAATATAGTTCCCAATCTTCCTGACTTTGCAGAATATGACTCTGCTAATTTGACTAAGAGCGGTTCATTTGTACTCAGTAATGATCCTCACGGTGATTCCTTTACTGTTGAGTTTAACTTCACAGGTACAGGTAAGCTTGTATTCTCTTATCAAGATGACAGTAACTACGGTTACGTCACCTTTGACGGAAGTATAATTGAAATTCACGCAGTTGAAAACGGTGTTGATACAGTAAGAGGTAACTGTAAGACTTACAGAAGCTATAAGACCGATGTTTTCCACGCAATAAAGATCGGATACAAGAACGGTCTTATGGATATTACCTTTGACTATCAGGAAATCGCTAACGATATAGCGGTTGGCACTTTTGACTCAGGTAAAACCGGTTACTCTGATTCCTTTAATTATACGGGTGCTTTGATATTTAACAATACTGCTCACGGCGACAGTGATAAGGAAGCTGTTAAGATGGAAAACATTCCTTCCGTTTCCTATGATGAAAAATTGAGCAATCTTAGTGATAAAAGCGGTGTGCAGAATGCACGTGATACACTTGTAAAGGATATTACCGAGGATACGTTTGAAATGCATCTTGGTAAAACGGGTGATTATGCTACTTATCTTGTAAACGTTACCGAAAGCGGTACATACGGACTTGATATGGTTCTTTCATCACGATATTACGGAAAGACTGTAGGTGTTCAAGTAGACGGAGGCGTTATTACAAAGTGGGTAATACCCGATTATAGCATATATGCATATGATGGTTACCTCAGAACTAAGATAGCAGATTTCAATCTTGAAAAAGGCAATCATTACATAACCATTTGGAATATTGAAGATGAATTTGCATTCCAAATGATGTATTGCGAAAAGAATTACAGTGTTGAGGGTACAGTTTACGAGCACGACCTCAAGAGTTATCCTGAATTTGGTATTGGTTATCCCACATTCCTTGATTCAACTGATGAGGGATTGAAGACTACAAATATGGCAAGATTTCTTTGTACGTTTGGAGATGGAACACTTGAGGATCTTGAAATGAGCTGTGACATTACTATGACGGGTGAAAACGGTTCAGGTACACTTGGACTCGTACTTGCAGCCGACAATTGGGCATTTAATAATACAGCTCTTGACAACTACAAATCCTTGCAGGGCGATTACTTTGCCCTCAATAATACAAAAGTAACGATAATCAAATCTAATTATCAGTACTCTGACGAAAGCTGCCGTGATATATTTATGTTTGAAACAGGACGTACATATAATATTAAGGTAGTTAAGCTCGGTAAAGTACTGACGATGTACGTCGATGGAGAAAAGGTTCTTGAGACGTTTGATCCCATGGGTAGAACAAGAGGATATTGTGGACTTTATTCTAATTTTATTGAAGGCATATTCTCTAATCTAAAAATAAAAACTTTATAAAAAAGAAAGGGAAAAGCTATGAAAACACGTAAATTATTAGTGCTCCTTGTATGTTTGTCATTAGTTCTCACACTTGCAAGCTGTGAACTTTTTGATACACTTAAGGATGCAAGAGCAGAAGCAGTTGCTAAAGTGGAAGCACTTGCTGCAGATGAAGCTTATGCTTCTCTTGATAGTGATGCGATTTCAAAGATTGTTGAAAGCGCAAAGAATTCCATTGCCAATGCAGGAACAGAGGATGGCATTAAGAAAGCGGTTGAAATCGCTAAAAAATCTCTTGAGAAGCTTGTTCTTGACGGCATAAAGGCTGATGCCAAGGCACAGCTTAGCGCATACGTTGATCTTTCACTTTACGGTGATGCTAACAAGGCTCTTATTCAGGGCATGATCAATGATGCATCCGTGGCTATTGACAAGTGCGCAACAGCTGAAGCTGTAGCTGAAAAGCTTAGCGAGGCAAAGGCACAAATCAATGAAGTTAAGCCCGCTTTGGACGAAGCGAAAGAGGGTGCTTGTGCAACTCTTGATTCTTACGTAGACCTTACACTTTACAGTGAAGCAAATAAGGCTCTCATTGAAGCAGAAATTGCTACCGCAAAGGCAGAAATTAATGAACTTACTACTGTTGAAGCAGTTTCCGAAAGACTCAACGCTGCCAAAGCTGTAATTGATGCTATTCCTACTGCTCTTGAAGAAGCAAAGACATCTGCTATTGCAGAGGTTGAAGGATATATTTCTGACAAGAGTGCTTATAGTGAAAATGGCGTTGCACAAATCGAAAGAATTATTAATGATGCCAAGGCAAACATTGAAAGTGCAACTGATGCAACTGTAATTTCAGTTATTGTTGAAGATGCAAAGGCAGATCTTGATGCAGTAATGACAATTGCAGAGGAGCTTGAAGCACAGGCAAAGGCATTTAAGGACTCCATGACAAGTGTTGTTGGCGAAGTTGTTGAAACAAGTGTTCGCATTGAAGGCGGCAGTGTAATCGTTGATACTGTTGACAGAGATGCAACAACACTTTATTTTGGTACTCAGGACGGCAAGACAGCTACAGTTCTTGATACATACTTAACTATTGATTACCGCAGCAACGAGTGGTCAGAGGTTACAATTCGTTTCCGTGCATGGGATGAGTCCAATAACTATAATGTAGTTATTAAACACGGTTCCACAATGTTCAACAAGACAAAGTGGGAAAACGGCGGTAAGAATACTGTATTGTTGACAAAGGGTTCAAGTGGTGTTGAAGACAACAAGCAGGTTCATTTGCAGATCATCTCTTGCGGATGGACAAAAATGGTTCTTATTGATGGTGAATGCGTATTCTCCATTGTAGAAAATGACTTTAATGTTGGTAGAATTTATCTTGAAACATGGCAGGCAGGCGTAACATTTACAAATCCTGTATATACAGAATACAACAGTGATGCTGAATTGGAAGCAGAGTATGCCGATGAATTGGCAAAAACTTGCATTAACAAGAGCGAGAAAGAATTACTTGAAGAGGCAAAAATTCAAGCTAAAGAAGGTATCGTTTCTCATTGGCAAGAGGTTAAAGCAAACTATAGCGAAGCTAATCAAGCAATCGTAGAGGGATATTTTGCAACTATCATTCCTACTATTGATGCTTGCCAGACCGTTTCTGAAATAAACGCAGCGGTTGAGGTAATTATGGCTGAGTTTGACAAGATTCCTACTATAGAAGAGGAAGTGGCCATAGCAGAGGCAAAGACAACTGCTAAGCTTGAGATTTCTGGGTATTTGAGTGATGTAGAAGCTAATTACAGCGCAGCAAGACAGGCAGAGATTTCTGCTATCCTTGCGGAAGGCAACACAGCTATTGATGCATGCACAAGTGAAGCGGAAATTGAATTAGTAGTTGTAGAAATTAAAAAGCATCTTAACGCAGTTCCCACATTGCAGCAGGAGGCAAATGCCCAATTGGTTGCTAAAAAGGAATCTGCAGTAGCAGAAATTAAGTCTTATTTGACAGACGTGGAGTCCACATATAGCGTAGCAAATCAAGCTGCAATTGCAGAGATCATTTCTGCAGGTGAGCTTGCTATCAACGGCTCTGAAAGCGTTGAAGCAGTTGACGCTGCAGTCGCTGCTATCAAGGCAGAGCTTGACGCGGTTTTGACAATTGCCGAAGAAACTGTTGCAGCACAGAATGCTGCGGCAGAAGCATTCAAATCATCTTTGACAAATGTTTCTGGCGATCTTATTAGTTTGATGAGTGTTGCCGACGGCAAGCTTGTTGTTGATTCAAAGGCTGCAGGTCTTGGCGGTAATTTCCGCTTTGGCAATCAAGATGGCAATATGAATAAGGCGTTTGACACTAAGATTACTATCCACTATAATTCTATAGATTGGTCAAGCGTTACTATCCGTTTCTGTGCTTGGGATGCATCTACAAACTTCAAAATGGTAATTAAAAACGATAGCATAAAGGTTTACTACTGTGCTTGGGGACAGGAAGATCTTCTTCTTGTTGAACACGCAAGCGGTATTGCAGACGGACAGGAAGCTCATTTGCAGATATTGACAAAGGGCTGGACAAAGATGATTGTTATTGATGGTGTGTGCATTTTCAAATATTGGCCAAACACATATCACGTAGGTTATACAATGATTGAAACTTGGGAAGCAGGCATCACACTCAGAGAGCCTGTATATAAAGAATATGGCAGTGAGGATGAAATTGCTGCTGAATACGGCGACGTTGTTGCAAAGGAATCTGTAAACCAACTTGTTAACGAAATACAATAAAATTTAATACATTTAGTGGGCAGCTTTTGCCCACTAAATGTGCAATATAAGGAGAATTAATATGAAGAGAATTATATCATTAACATTAGTTCTTGCCTTGATTTTTGCGTTTTCCGCTTGTTTTTCCGCATGCGGTGGCAATGAAGGAAACGTTGATAATCAAGTGTATGAAGAATTTGATCCCAACAAGCAGTATGAATTGGACTTCCTTGGTTGGGGAAGTATTGCAGAGCAAAAGAACTTTCAGGAAATGATCGCTGAATTTATGAAGGAATATCCTAACGTTAAGGTGTTCTACAACGCAATAAGTGATACTACTGCATATTCTAACAATCTTGTAAACAATGCGGACAATTTGCCCGACGTATTTTACGTTCCGGACTGGGATTATATAAAATGGGTAGATTCGGGCAGACTTCTCAATCTTACACCATATCTTTCTGAAGAAGAGATGGATAGCCTTTGGGATAAGTCCATTGATATGTTCCGTTGGAATGAAGAAAAGAAGACTGTTGGACAGGGTGAGGATATTTACGGCTTGCCTAAGGACTTGGGACCCTATGCTATCGCATACAATAAGACACTCATTCTTCAGCTTATTGAAGAATACGACCTCGACGTTGAACTTCCCTCAACCACACAGCCTATGACCTTCAGTGAATTTAAGCAGTATCTTGGCGCATTTAAGGGCCTTGAGGTTGACGGTGTTAAGATTGTACCCCTTACTCACTATGAGGCAAGCGCGGCTGTTTATTCCAACAACGCAAACTATTATACAGATGATAGCGCAAAAACAAGTGCTATCAATACCGATAACTTTATCGATGCGATCCAGTTCGTTGCAGATCTTTCACTTGAAGGCTTGGCAGCTGATTATGCTTCAGCGGCAACATCAAGCGCACTTACAAAATTCGCATCTCAGCAGTGCCTTTTCACTTGGATGGGTCCCTGGGATATGAGAACATATTGGGAGAGTCTTTCATTTGAATTTGACATTATGCCCGTTCCTGTTGGCGAAGCGGAAGGTTCCAAGTCAACAACTCTTATCGGATCTGTTGCTTACTCTGTAAGTGCCGCAAGCGAAAATAAGGCAGCAGCAGTGTTGCTTGCTAAATGGCTTGCTACAAGCGATAAGGCTGCGGAGATGAACTACAAGCTCGGTCAAGCAATGCCCAACGTTCAGAGTATGGCTGAAAACGAATGGCTCAATAATGTTGGACTTAGTGGTGTTAAGACATATCCCACAAGTAAGTCAGTATTCCTTGATCCAGTAAAGGGAACAGCCACAATGGAGGGCAAATACCGTCCTTACTACTATACATACGAAAAGACTGCATTTGACGATCTTATGGATAAGCTCAATCCTGTTTGGGCGGGAACAAAGACCGCAAGAGAAGCTATCGAAGCATTTGCTGAGGCTTATCAGCAGAAACTTACAAAGATGCACCAAAACTTAGAATAAACTGAGGTGGTAGAATATGCAAGAACTCAATCTATTGCATAAGGGAAAAAGCCACAAAAAAACGTTAAATGCAAAATTTAAGGAGCATTTATTTGCATACTTATTTATTTTGATACCCGTTTTAGGCTTTTTCCTGTTTACCGCCTGGGCACTTGGATATTCTGTATTTATGTCGTTTACCAATTTTAATGCGATTAAGGGAACGTTTAAGTTTATTGGATTTCAGAATTATATTGAAATCTTTCAAGAACAGAATTTCCGAGATGCAACGCTCAATACAATACTTATGCTTTTGAGCATTCCCGTGGGAGTTTTTCTTGGACTTTTACTTGCTATATATCTTAAAAAGCTGGCAAAGGGAAGAACCTTGTTAACTATTCTTTACTATCTTCCCGCAGTAACGTCCAGTCTTGCTATTATGATTGTGTTCCGTGATCTGTTTAAAAATGGAGAAATGGGACTTATCAATAGTATTCTTGGTACTGACCTGAATTGGATATCCAACGACCCGTGGCTGATAAAAATAGCTATTGTTATCAAAAACATCTGGGGTGGAATTGGCGGCGCTATGATACTCTATCTTGCGGGAGTTAATAATATTCCCGAATCTTATTATGAGGTTGCAAGAGTTCAGGGCGCTTCGCGTTGGCAGCAATTCATTGACATTACACTCCCAATGACCAATAATACCTCGTTCTATTTGATAGTTACGGGCGTAATCAGCGGTTTGCAGAGCTATGCAGACAGTTTAGTAATGGGCGGAGGACTCCCGGGTGCGAGAACAATAGTTTATTACATTTGGAATTATGGTATAAATCAGGCAAATTATGGCTGGGCAAGTGCGGCCTCAGTCCTTTTGTCCATTGTTATTTTGATTATTACTGTGATACTTTTTTCAAAATCTAACGTATTTAAGGATGTGAGAAAATGAAGTATAATGAAAATATGATTTATCAGCAGGCAAAAAGAAACAGAATCTCTAATAAGGCTCTATTTGTCTTTTCAACCGCCATTGTTTGCATAGCGGCATTCCTGATGATATTTCCTTATGCATATATGATCATCTCTGCCTTAAAAACGAGGCAGGAGATCATTGGGTCTGCTTCTATTCTTGATGATTTCTTTCCAAAAAATCCAAACTGGAAGGTGTTTTTTGAAATATTCACGGGTAATGACAGATATACGATAAAAGAATTTAATTTTCTTGACGCTGTCAAGAACACGATGATTATCGAAATTCTTGTTGTACCTATCGGTACGTTTTTTTCAACACTTGCGGCATTTGCTTTTGCTAAAATGAAATTCAAGGGCAAGAACGTTATTTTAATGACTCTTCTTGTGTCAATGATGATACCCTTTGCAACGGTAATGCTTCCGCAGTATAGAATGTGGCGAGAAATAGGACTTATCAACTCACTTTGGCCCTTGATCATTCCCGGTTTGTTTGGAAACGTGGGTATGATGTTGTTCTTGATAACAACTATAAAAGCATCCGTGCCCGATTCATTGATTGAAGAGAGCAGGGTAGAGGGAGCAGGATGGTTCGGTACTTTTATAAAGGTAGTTGTTCCTCTTATTAAGCCTGCACTGATCGCACAAATGCTTTTCTGGTTTGTTGGTATCTGGAACGATTTCTTTGGACCGAGCATATATCTTACTGACCCCGATATCAAAACCGTACAGGTGCTTATAATGGGTCTTAACTCAACTGCGGGAGCAGAGGCGGGCGACACGCCGTTTGTTATGGCGGCATCATTCATAGCTTCATTGCCTGTTATCCTGTTGTTTATTTTTATGAATAAAGCATTTGTTCAGACAAATGCAAATTCGGGAATAAAGGGGTAGCGTATGATAAAAAACAGAATTATTGCAGCCATTTGGCTTGCGGTTATAGGATTGATTGTAGCAGCCATGGTGGGCTACGTTATATATGCGGCTATCGAAAATCCGTACTTCGTTTCAAAGGATGCGGCCTTCATTCATAACTGCGTTGCAACATTTTTAGGAAATAAATAGAGGTGTCCCGTGAAGATTTTTAACAGAAAAGAAAATATGATAAATAAGCTGCGCCAGGACTACTATAAGAATAAAGTTAATCAGCAGGCGCAGAGAGAAAAGACGGAGCATTTGCCAAATCATAAGGATGCCTTCGTTTGTTTGAACAACGTACAAAAAATATATCCCAATGGATATTATAGTGTAGTTGATTTCAATTTGGATATCAAGGAAGGCGAGTTTATCGTTTTGGTAGGTCCAAGTGGATGCGGAAAAACGACTACCCTTCGTATGATCTGTGGACTTGAAAGCATTACCGCAGGCGCGCTTTACATAAACGGTGTGTATTCAAACGATCTTGAACCCAAGGATAGGGGAATAAGCATGGTGTTCCAAAATTACGCACTTTTCCCACATCTCACAGTTTATGATAATCTTGCTTACGGTCTTAAGATCAAAAAGGTTATGACACCCATTCTTGACGAGAACGGCAATCAGGTCTTCGGAATAGATCAGGACGCTATAGACGAGCTTGTCAAGGAAAAAAAGTGGTATCTTAAGCACGATCCGTCAAACACTGACGAGATAGCTAAGATCGATCACGATATTGCAGAATATCAAAGCAAGGAAGTCCCGTTGTTTGCAAATCGCAAACTCACCAAAAAAGAAATTGATGCAAAGATAAACAAAGCAGCAAGTATTCTTAATCTTGAGCAATTGCTTATGCGCAAGCCCTCTCAACTTTCGGGCGGTCAGTGTCAGAGAGTTGCACTTGGTAGAGTTATTGTCAGTGACTCCAAGCTTCTTCTTATGGACGAGCCTCTCTCTAACCTTGATGCTAAGCTCAGAGTAAGTATGAGAAGTGAAATAATTAATCTCCATAAAACTCTCGGTGCTACTACGGTTTACGTTACACACGATCAGGTTGAAGCTATGACTATGGCGGATAGAATAGTCATTATGGACAGAGCGCATATCAAGCAGATCGGTACTCCCGCAGAGGTTTATGATGAGCCAAATTGCTTGTTTGTTGCAAGCTTTATAGGATCTCCCGCTATGAATATATTTAACGTTAGCTTATCGGGCGACGCTGTGTCTATGGGTGATATCAAGATCAAGGAATATAAAGGACTTAAAGAAAAACTTGATGTATTCTATAAAAATATGCTCAATGACGAGCGCAATCATCTGAGTAAGCTCTCCGAAATTTTTGAAGGAAGATTACTTGACGATGAAATAATGCTTGCGAAAGAAAGAATAAGTGTTCTTGAAAAATCCATATCAAGCGGTGACTATCCTCTTAAATTCGGCGTAAGACCCGAGGGTCTCGCTTTGTCCGACGGTGCAGAAGCTCTTGTAGGGAAAATCGTTTCTTATGAATTGCTCGGTGATATGTATCACATTACAATAGGTATAGGATCCGAGAAATTACTTATGAAGCTTCCAAGCACTTACAGGTTTACAGTAGGTGATGAGATCAAGGTATCTCTTGACGGTCATTGCTACTTGTTTGATTCTATTTCAGGAAACAGAATTGTATAATTATGAACATTAAAGAACTATATAAGGTGCCAACCGCAACGGTAGGTGCTTTACCGATGACTAATTATTTTAACATCGTTGACGGATATAAAAAATACTTGTCCGACTGGAGCTATTCTTATCAAGATGAATTTGATTTTGATTTGGCATTGGGGCTTGATTGTCAAAAGCAGGTAACTATTCCTTATATGGCGGAGCTTAACGGCGACGGCAATCCTATATATACGAACGATAGATATCTGTTCCCGTATTTGCCCCCGCATATATTGATCAACACTCCTGCTATGATATTCTCAAGAGAAGAAGAGATAGTTAAGGATGGGGACGATTATATTCTTCAAATAGAAGGTATTGATAATTCGTATTATCTTTTTGTCAATGGGCGATTTGTGGGATTTTCAAATATTTCTCACGCGGTGAAGCAGTTTGACATTACTGACAAGCTAAATGACGGAAAAAATGAGATCAGATTGCTCGTTTTGAAATTCAGCCCATCATCGTACCTTGAGGATCAGGATAAGATAAGATTTTTTGGTATTCACCGTCCTATATATCTCATTAAAAGAGCACACGACAGAGTCAATAATTTTAGGGTTCATACCGATATTGTTGACGGTGTGGGAGTGGTGAAGGTTTGTGTAGATCAATGCGCAAGCATCAGACTTTGTGGCTTTGGATTTGATGAGAAAGCGGTTGGCAGTGATGTGGTTTTTCAGATCGACTCCCCGAAACTTTGGAATGCAGAGGAGCCCTATCTTTACGATCTGTATATCAATTACAACGGTGAAATAATCAAAGAGTCTGTCGGTATCAGAAAAATAGAGATCGTTGGCAATAATTTGCTTTTAAACGGTAAAGTTATAAAAATGAGGGGTGTTAACCGCCATTCTTCAACTCTTGAAGGATATGGCGAATCTCTTGAAATCATACAAAAGGATTTTGAACTTTTCAAAAAGCTAAATATAAATGCTGTAAGGACTTCGCATTATCCTGCAGATCCCAAATTTTATGAGCTTTGCGACAAATACGGTATATACGTAATAAGCGAAGCGGACCTGGAAACTCACGGTGTTGTACGCAAGGACGGCAGATATGATATGGAGAATTGGCACGAGATTCTTGATCATCCCGATTTTTATGATCAAATCGTTGAGAGGGAGCTTTCAAACGTTTTGACTCATATCAATCATCCATCGGTAATTATGTGGTCACTCGGTAACGAATCGGGATTTTGCGACAAGGTCGTTGAATATGCAAAGATAATTAAAGAGCATGATTCTCGTCCGCTTCACTATGAGGGTGCTTATCGCAACGTTGACGGAAACGGATTTTTTGATGAGGATGTTCTTGATACCTATTCGAGAATGTATCCGACTATCGAATACTGTATTAACGAGGTTCCAAAGCTTGACCGTCCATTTATCCTGTGCGAATATGCGCACGCTATGGGCAACTCTTGCGGAGAATTGAGTGATTATATGGTGCCATTCTATAAGTATGACAACTTTGCAGGCGCTTTTATTTGGGAATGGACGAATCACTACGTTGTTCAAAAGGGGTTGGAATGCTATGGCGGTGATTTTGGTGAAGAATTCAACGATGGAGCATTTTGCTGTGACGGACTCGTTAATCTTGATAGAACACTAACGCCTCAGGCATATGAGGTAAAGGAGTGCTATTCGCCCATTGATTGCTTTGTTGAAGATGGCAGTGTGTATATCAAAAACCGTTATGATTTTATAAATCTTAATCGATTTAAAATTGAAATTGATTATCTGGTGAATGGAATTGTAACTGATACAAAATCTGTGTCTGTTGATCTTGAACCCAAGCAAATTGTCAATTTTACTAAGGCGCCGATTGCGAACGAGAATTACAATTCATACA
The DNA here is from genome assembly GCA_045612715.1 of Eubacteriales bacterium. Classification (GTDB taxonomy): domain Bacteria; phylum Bacillota; class Clostridia; order Oscillospirales; family CAG-272; genus RGIG4608. The sequence continues at coordinate 64,949 of JAZKZP010000125.1, read as the reverse complement.
ACATAAGGTTGATGGACGGAGATTATGTCATAAGTGAAAAGAGTATTATTTCAAAGCCTCAATGCTTTAACTTGGATAAATCCTCATCAAGTATCAAGCTTGATGTTAAAGGCGGATTGATTAACACATTTTCACTTGACGGTAAAGCGCTTCTTCAAAATATGAAATTCGTTTTGACACGTCCGTATATTTCAAACGATATCAAGGTCCGTGACTATTATAATTGGATTCGTATTAAAAATGCTAAGTTTTATTTGTTTAGTGAGGATCAAAAAGATAACGTTAAGATATATAAGGGTTATTTAGCAGCAGCTGCCTTAAATCCTTTCTACGAGCTTACCGTTGCCTATGAAACTCTTGCGGATGAAATAAAGCTTGATATTAAAGCGAAAAAAATGATGGATTTTGAAGGCCCGTTAAGATTTGGAATAAGATTTGAATTACCCGAAGGATATGAAACCGTATCATACCTTGGTCTTAAGGGTGAGAGCTATTGTGACAGGCATCAGGGAAATGCGTTCGGTTATCATACAATAGATATAGGCGATAATTACCGTAATATCGTTCCTCAAAATGCAAACGATCACTTTGCAACTAAATTTGTTTTGATGGATAAGGACGATCTTTGTGTTCTGTGTGATGGAGATAAGGAATTCAGCTTCTGTTACGATTGCTATGATCTTGATGATTATAAAGCGCATCGTAATGAAATGCTACCATCGGATAAGAGATATTTGTTTATCGATTATAAGATGAGGGGCGTTGGAACAGAAGCGTGTGGTCCTACGTTGAATGATAAATACAAGGTACTCGATAACGATATTGATTTTTCTCTTCGCATATTCAAAATAAAGAGGTAATAATAATGCTTAGAGATGAAATACATATTCGTGACCCATTTGTGTTTGTTGAAGACAGTAGATACTATTTGCTTGGCACGACAGGTGATGATCCGTGGGGAAGAGCAAGTGACCTTACGCTTTATCAATCCGATGACTTGAATAATTTTGAGCGTATATGCGTTATGGTCAACGACGGCTCCCTTGATGAATATACTAATATTTGGGCACCCGAGATGCACAAATACAAAGGGGAATATTACTTGATCGTGTCTGTTTTTAGAAATGATTTGGGACGTGGCAGTATTATTTTTAAGTCGGATAAGCTTGACGGCAATTTTAAGATGCTTACGGGAAAATATATTACACCTGAAGGATGGGGATGCCTTGACGCAACGCTGTTTCTTCAAAATGGTGTCCCATACCTGTGCTTTTCAAACGAATGGACAACACCTATCTGCGGAAACGGTGACGGAAGCTTATATATGGCACAGCTTTCTGATGATCTTACTGAACTTGTAGGTAAACCTAAAAAAATAGTGAGTGGTAGAGATTGCCCTCTGTCTGTTGAGGTTGGGGATGATAATTGCAGAGGATATATTGCTGAAGGTCCCTGGCTATATGAAGAGGATGGTTGCACTGTACTTCTTTGGTCAACAGTAACCGCCAGCGGATACTCAGTGCTTAAAAGCGTTAGCAAAAACGGTGCTATGGGGGATTATGTTTTGGAGAAATCTATTTTCGATCAAGACGGAGGTCACTGTATGTGCTTTACCGATCTTAATAGTGAAAAGTGTATAACCTTCCATCAACCCAACGTTACTCCCAACGAGCGAATGAAAATATTCAAATTTGAATAAAATAAAAGAGCTTAGCATTTTGCTAAGCTCTTTTTTATTAAAAGAAAATCACACGGCGGTTGGATTTTTATTAATTGCTAATTTATTGAAATGTTTCAATATGCATTTTTGAAGCTTGAAGAATGTGAATTTTTTGAAATATCTTTGGTGGTTTCAGGTGTGGGGATACACCGTATTCTTGACAAAGATATTCCGTGTAATGCGGGTGATATTTTTATTATTCCATCACATATTCCTCACAAATTTTTTGTTGAAAGTCAAGCCGATGAACTTACTGTTAGACATTAGATGTAGTGGTTTTGCGACATTTCAAAAATATAGCGTTTTAATGCATAAAATTCCTTTTACGACAAAAACTAAAATAGCAACAAAATTTGCGAAATGGTGATTATTAAAAGGAGATTTAAATATATGAAAGCAACGGGAATTGTTCGTAGAATTGACGATTTGGGGCGTGTGGTGATACCAAAAGAGATAAGGAGAACTATGCGAATCCGCGAGGGCGACCCATTGCAGACAACATTGACACTTTTCGACAGGTTTTGTATGGCAATTTTTAATTTGAATAAACGAATTGAACTCGAAAAGGGAATACATAAAAATAAATGACAGGTGTTTTACCTGTCATTTCTTTATTTTATCTATGTTTTTCTCTATAGTCCTTAGGAGTTGTATTAATATAGAAAAAACGGACAGATTATTTTATATTCTACCGATACTCAGAAAGAGTATGTTAATGTGGTTTTCAAGGATGTAACATTCTGGCTTACCCAAAAATCCTTGGCAAAGTTACAGTTATTATAAACGTGTATCTATATAAGAATATCATATCAGTATTGATGAAACAAAACTATATAACACAATAAGTGCGTTAGAAAATCACGAAAAGTCAATAACCGTTTGTTCTTTTCAAGCTTTTATATATAAAAATCTCACATTAAAATGTTTCATATGGCTTTTTTGTTACAAATATATAAAAAAATATGATTTTGATAAAAAAATATGTTGAAATGTTATATTTTATCGTGTATAATAAGGGTGAAAAGAATACAAATGTTTTATAATAAGGAGGGTGTCTATATGAATGAAACAAATTTCTTTAGCGCGTCTAACAGTTTAGAATTGAAATTGTTAGAGTGCGGAAAAGAAAAATGCATTGCAGACAAAAAGTTTTCTTTTACACCCAAGGAATATCATTTGTTTCATTACGTTATAAGTGGAAAGGGATATTTCGTTGATAACGGCAAAAAGCACTATTTGAAAAGAGGGCACATTTTTTATATACCTCCCGGAGAGGTCCGTCATTATTTTCCCGACAACGATGACCCCTGGACTTATATTTGGTTGGGCTTTGACGGAACTCGGGCAAAGTATTTATTAAACCGTTCAGGCTTTTCTGAAACTAATTCGATTTTTTATGACGGAGAAAATCATCTGCTAAAGGATTTATTTAACAATTTATACGACAGATATAAATATGCTGGGTTCTTGAATTTGGAATGCTTGGGATTGAGTTATCAAATTTTTTCCAGAATGATAAATTTGTTTATTAAGGAGAGAAGAGTTTCCGATCCTGAAATACACTTACATAAGGCTAAGGAATTCATATACAATAATTACCAATTTGGCATTTCCGTGCTTGATGTTGCAACTAATGTTGGGGTTTCTGCCAACTATTTATCGAACTTATTCAAAAAACACGAAGGTATTTCAACCAAGCAGTTTTTAACCAAGGTCAGAATGGAAAGAGCTTTAACTCTTATAAAAAGCAATAGCTTCAATATAAAAAGAGTAGCCGAATTGGTCGGATATAAAAATCAACTGCATTTCTCAGGAGAATTTAAAAAGCATTTTGGATATTCGCCTACGAATATGCCAAGGAAAGGATGAAAAGCATGAAAAAAATTAGTTTTTTACTTGTGGTTGCGTTGTTGTTGGGATTATTTTCTTGCACAAAGCCGAATGATAACAGCAATCTTATTGATGAATATGATGACGGTATTGAAAATTATACCAGAGAGGTTAAATTCACCTTTGGTGAGAAGACCTTTACGGATACTTACGGGGATCGCGTTAATGATGAAGAATACGACTATGATAGCATTATAGTCAACCCAGTAAAAAATTTAAGGGATGACTTTTTAATGGGTGTGGATGCATCTATGGTTGCCAAGATTGAAGAACTGGGCGGCGTCTATTATAACGAAGACGGCAAAGAGCAGGATATATTTCAAATTATGGCAAACAACGGCGTGAACGCCTTCCGTGTCAGAATTTGGAATAATCCTTATAATATGTTTAAGGAAGGATATGGTGGCGGAGATAATGATGTCAAAAAAGCCATAAGCCTTGCAAAAAGAGCTCAGGCGGTTGGAATGAAGATTTTGTTAGATTTCCATTACAGCGATTTCTGGGCTGATCCTGACACTCAAGATTTACCTGTCAAGTGGGCTAGTATTGATAATGTCAATGATTTGGCTAAGCAATTATACGATTACACCAAGGAAGCAATGACTGAATTCAAAAATGCGGGCTTGGAAGTGGACATGGTTCAAATCGGTAACGAGATCAACAACGGTATGTGTTGGCCTGTTGGTAAAATCAGCTGGAATGATCCCGATACGAGCTTTGATATCATTGCTAAATTGTTGAAAGCGGGAATTAAGGCATCAAAGGAAGTTTATCCCGAAATTTATACAATGGTTCATTTGGCAAACGGTGGAAACTTTGATGAATTCGAGGCTTTCTTTACCGAATTGGATGAACGTAGAGTTCATTATGACATAATTGGAGCTTCTTATTATTCATATTGGTCGGGAACCTTGGAAAATTTAAGTAAAAACTTGAATAATATAAGTGAAAAGTTTAATAAACCTGTGGTTGTAGTTGAAACCTCTTACGGCTATACCGAGGCACAAAACGAATTTTCTTCCAATACATATAATTCAACCTTTGAAGAGGTTGGCGGATACTTAACTTCCTTGCAAGGTCAAGCAACCGCGTTAAGAGATGTTATCCAAACTGTAGCTAATGTGCCTAATAATTTGGGCTTGGGTGTATTCTATTGGGAACCTGGATGGTTGCCTATTGAAGGTGCTTCGTGGGCAAGTGAAGCAAGCGGTAGAAACGTTAATGATGAAACAAATTTGGCGGAGGACGGTAAGGCAACATGGTCGAACCAGGGATTGTTCTCCTATACGGGCAAGGCATTACCCACATTGGCGGTATTCAAGCAGATAAGAACAGGTGCCAACAATAAAACCGAGGTAGCAAAGGCTGTTCATGCTAACAGTATCAACGTGACTATAAATCTTTTTGAAAAACAAACGTTGCCGAATACATATCCTGTAGAAACCAATTTGGATGCCATCAGAGATATGAAGGTCGTTTGGGATTCTGAGGATTTGGCACAGCTTGCTAATGTCGGTACTTATCAGGTCAAGGGATTGGTAGCCAATAAATATAACGTTGTGGCTAACGTTAAAGTTATAGAAAATTATATTTTGGACTCCTCGTATGAAAAACAAGGCGCTACCGATGTTTTGGGTGATCCGTGGATTATTGAAACTCAAACTCCAGAAGGAACGAAGGTTGTAAAGTTAGACCGCAAAACTGATACCAGAACGGGAACTACTGATATGAACTGGTATTATGACCAGGGAGATTACTCATTTACGGTTAAACAGGTTATTAACGGCTTGGAACCCGGAACTTATACCTTGGAGGTGTATTGCATGGCAATTGATCCCGCCACCAAGGAACATCAACAATTAGAAATTTACATTAAATATAACAATGGCGAAGAAAAAGTATATGACCTTAAGGATAAAGTAAAAGGTTGGGGCAGCAAGGATAATTATTATGTCAAAGCCACAATATCCAATATCGTTATTACCGAAAGCACTGCCGAGATAGGTATTAGAGTGGCTGCCGAAAGCGGTGTTTGGGGACATCTTGACGACTGGTCATTGGTAAGAGAGTAGGATGTAATGATGTCAAAAATGGTTTTAAATGTTATTCACAGACCGGAAATGGTTCCCGAATACGCGGAAAAGGTTACGGGACACGGTGAAAAGGAAAATATAACAAAAGAAAGCTTGTTGACTGAGTCTTTGGATATTTTTAAGATCCAACAAAGCATTGCTCATAAAAATGGAATTAAAACTACTATTCAAATGACTTATGCAAGCTTATTTAACGACGAGGCAGTATCCTTGGCAAAGGCGCATCACGAGGAGTACGGAGATGAAATAGCTTTAACATTGCTGGGTTTGCCCTGTAAAGAATTTCGCGATAAATACCAAACTAAAGATTTCTGCATTTGGATGTTTAGTATGGAGGATAAAATATCAATCGTTAATGATGTTTTTGAATTGTTCTATGAAAAATTCGGTTTTTATCCGGAATCAACGGGTTCGTATTTTATGGATGCTGACCTGATCAATTACATAAAGGATAAATATCCAAGTGTTAAATGTGCAGTAGCAACGTGTTGGGAGGAAGGGCCAAAGGCCTACCACACTTGTAACAATTCTTGGTATACTTTATTTGACGGAGGGCCTTGGAATCCATGGATTCCATCAAAGCAAAACTCACACGCACCTGCTGCAAATTCCGATGAGGATAGCGGAATTGTTGCCATACCTCATTTGTCAAGAGATTTGTTGGCTTGCTTTGACGGTAACGGTTCTAACTTCGGTACTCACCCTCAAAATGTATTAAGAGGTATGATTTATCAAGATGGAGAGTATCCGTATCTATATAATCTGATTGATCAATATCGTCATTTAGCTAAGTTCAACAATGGCTATTCATATAATATGATGTTTGTAGGTCCCGGATGGATGAACAAAATGGGGCGTTGGGAAGCTCCATATGAGTTGTTATTAAAGAGCTACGAAGACGGTATGGCATATTATGCTAAACTGAAAAACGAAGGAAAGCTTATTGATTTAACGATGAGTGAATTTGCAGATTACTATCGCAGCACACATCATTATGAAATGCCTGAGGTTGCATTATGGAAGGATATTTTGTATGGTGGAGATAAGCAACTGTTCTGGTATGCCGATCCATATCTTCGTACCTGTGTGGATATGAATCAGGGTGGCGCGTTAATTGATTTAAGACCGTACGTAGCCAAGCTTTACTGGCCTGTTGGAATTGGAACAAAGCACGTTCAGGATTGCTCTTATCCATTCTTGATACAAGCAAACTACCGTGCAGGTTATTTCACTCATTATGCCGGTGAAGGAACTATCAAGTCATGTAAGATAAGCTATGAGGGAGAAGAGGTGGATCTGTGCTTGTGCAGAACGAAGGCTCATTTTTCTCAGACCGACAATTCAAAGATAATTACTTTGGAACCTGTAGATATTGAATTTAAGAATTTAACCATTAAGTTGCAAACTACCGTTATTTTTGAAGAGGGCTCAAGCTCAATAAGATTTAAACGTGAAATCTTAGAAATGAGCGATCCTTCAAAAGAGGTTGAAATTAATGAATATATGACAGCTTGTTATGGTACTACCGAATATCCGGAGGATATGTCACATATTACATTAAGAGTAGCTAATGATAAAGAAACAAAAGAAATTTTATATGCTTATAAGTGCCGTTCAGTTTCGTTGGCGAATGTAACCTCCGTATCGGCTATAATTCCAGATATTGAAACAAAGGTGAATTTATATAGCACAACCGAAGCCGAAGGATATGCGAACGAAGGATACGCATTCTCTCCAATGTTTACATTGGGATTGAAGAAAAAACTCAAAAACAAGGAGGTCTTTGAATCATGGCTCAATCTGGAAAAGGCAGACTAAATTACCGTTGTCCGTCTTGCTTTATGAGAGACATAGACATCGATATGTTTTTTGATAAGGACAAAAAAGAGTTTTATTGTTTGCGTTGCAATTACCGAGGCACAGAAGAGGACGTTTTAAATAAAAATCAAATGGCAAGATTCCGTTACAAACATATTTTAACTCGTATTACGGAGTTTGATGAATGATGTTTGAATATGGAATGGATATTTCCACACTGTTGGAAATTGAAGAAAATAACGGACTGTTTTTTGATTTAGATTCAGAACAACCGCAGGATTTATTTGATATTTTAAAACGTTATGGAGTCAATTCCATTCGATTGCGATTGTGGAACGATCCATATGATGAATTTGGAAATCCATATTTGGCAGGGACCTGTGATTTGAATAGGGTGATTAAATTAGCCAAAAGAGCGCTTGAACGCGAAATGAATATAATGTTGGATTTTCATTACAGCGATTTTTGGGCAGATCCCGGTAAGCAGGTTCTTCCAAAGGCCTGGAGAAATTACGATGATATTGCCCTAAAAAACGCGATATATCAATATACTAAAGAAACGCTGTTGCGTTTCAAAGAAGAAAATATTGATATAAAATATGTTCAAATTGGCAACGAAATAACGGGCGGTATGTGTTGGCCCAATGGACATTTAGACGGAACAGATCACAAATGGGATAATTTGGCTATGTTTTTGAAAGCCGGTATCAATGCCTTAAGAGAGGTGTTCCCATCTGCTAAAGCTATACTGCATTTGGAGCGTAGCGGAGATAACGCGTTATATAGAGAATGGTTGACGGAAATAACCAAAAGAAAAGTTGAATTTGATATATTAGGCGTTTCATATTATCCTTACTGGCACGGTACGTTACGTGATTTGGAATATAATTTAACTGATATTCAAAAAAGCTTCAACAAGGATATTATGATTGTTGAAACGTCTTACGGCTTTACGTTAGAAAAATATAGTAATAGCAATTTGGTTATTAATTCCGAAAGTATTGAGAAATTGCCGTTAAAGCTCGAATATCCTATTAGTATAGAAGGTCAAAGAGATTTTTTGGATGATTTATTCAAATTGTCCAAGAAAATCAATCTATTGGGCTTATACTATTGGGAGCCCGGTTGGTTGGCAGTTCCAAATACCTCTTGGGCTTCTTTTGAAGCAAGAGTGTATATTAATGAAGCTCACAAAAGCGGTGGTAACGAATGGTCAAATCAAGGATTGTTTGATTACCAAGGCAAAGCTCTAAGGGGCTTAGAGATTTATAAAAAATGGAAGGAAAAATAAAAATGAAAAGATTAGTATGTTTTGTTTTGATTCTTGTAAGCATTTTGGGAATATTCACACTTAGCGGATGCTCTAATAATTCGTCTGCAAGTTCAACAAGTGACAAGATTACGATTACTATTTGGGAAGACGAATCAAATATAAGCATTGTTAGTACATTGTGCGAATATTTCTTGGCTGATTATTATAAAAAATATCCACTTGCTCCTAAAATTGAGATAAAAATCATCGCTCAAGCGGAAGCAAGCGCGGTTGAGGGCTTGCAGGTTGCAGGACCTGCAGGTAACGGCCCTGATATTTTTGCATTTGTTCACGATACCTTGGGAACGGCAGTTAATTCAGGTTTAATTTCAGAAAACATCTATGCTTCAAAATTAGAAGAAGTCCAATCTGAAGATGCATTGAATGCATTTACCTACGAAGGCGTATTATACGGTTATCCGATAACAGCAGAATCATTAACCGTTATGTATGATAAATCCAAAATTACCGCAGAGCAATTAGCAAGCTTTGATTCGATTAAGAGTGCTAATAAAAAGGTTGCTTGGACTGTTTCCAATACAAATTCGGGTTATTACCCATTTGGCTTATTCACAGACTCTGTGTTGTTTGGTGAAGACGGTACGGACGAGGATGTAATTGATTTGAACACTACAAAAGCAGTAAACAATCTTTATTCTTTCTATAAGGATTATTCGGACGTGATTGAAAATGCTACGGTTAACGAGGGATTCTCATTACTTCAAACAGGTGAGGTTGTAGGTATTATATCGTCACCCTATTTATGGGCAGATGTTAAAAACGCATTGGGAGAAAATGCTGCTATTGCAGTTTTGCCTAAAATAAACGGAGAAAATCAAAGACCGTTTTCTGGATATAAGGGATACGGTGTAAACCGCTATTCAAAGAATCCAACAATTGCTCATATGTTGGCTGAGTATTTGTCAAGCGAAGAGGCTCAATACTTGCGTTTAGTTGAAAAAGAATATTTGCCCACCATCTCCAGTGATAGAATCGAAAAATATATTTCCAATAGTTCATCACTGCAAGTTTTTAAACAATCATTAGATAATTCGATTACTATGCCCAATATTTTGAAAATGGGTAGCTATTGGTCTCCAATGCAGGACGTTATGACTGAATTGTGGAATGCAAGAACTTCTATAACAAAGAATCTTATTGACGAAAAATTGCAAGGTGCCGAATCGCTCATAAAAAGTAAATAAATAATCGGAGGTGGTTTTAATGAAAAAACCTCTGCTCGAAAAATATACATCAATATACTGCAAATCCTCGCCATTAATTAAAGTATCATTAATTTTGACTCATTTTATAATGGGATTGGGGCAAATTGTTCAAAAACAAATTGTTCGCGGAATTATGTTTTTATTAATTGAAACTGCTTATTTGCTATATATGGTTAGTAGCGGTTTTAAAAGCCTGATAGGATTTTTCACCTTAAACGTACACAATGTCCAGTCCAATTTTTCATTGTTATATGGCATCTTGGCTATATTTATAACGGCATTGTTTGTATTTTGTTATTTATTAAACCTTAAACTTACATATAATAATGCTTCGAAAATCATCAACGGTGAGCCCCTTAAGAGTTTTAAGGATGATTTAAAATCTTTGGCAAATGAAAAGTTCTATGCCACGGCTTTGGTTATCCCTATTATTGGAGCATTCTTGTTCACGGTTTTGCCACTTGTGTTTATGATTTGTATTGCTTTCACGGATTACGGCACCAGTGGTACAATCCCCATAATGAATGATAAGCATTTATCTTGGACGGGATTGGAAAGCTTCATTAGTTTATTTAGTAACTCTCAAAATTTTAAGGCGTTAAAAAACGTTTTCGGATGGACGATAATATGGGCACTCTTAGCAACGTTTACTTGCTATTTTGGTGGATTCTTGTTAGCTTTATTAATCAATAAAAAGGTTGTTAAGCTTAAGCCACTATATCGTTCTATATTTGTTGTTACAATGGCAATTCCTCAGTTTTTATCATTGAGAGTTATGAATACAATGTTTTCTAAATACGGTCCGATTAATACGATACTGTTGGATTGGGGATTGATAACGGAAAGAATAGCTTTTTGGGATGATCCACTTATTGCCAAGGTATTGATAATATTAATCAATATGTGGGTTGGTATTCCTTATTTTATGCTACTGATTTCGGGATTGCTGATGAATATCCCTAAGGATTATTATGAAGCTGCCGAAATTGACGGAGCAAGCAAAACGCATATTTTCTTCAAAATTACTTTCCCACACATTATATTTATGACAACTCCTCTTTTGATTACTAATTTCATTAGTAACATAAATAACTTTAATGTAATTTGGTTCTTAACCAATGGTGGTCCTACGGGTTTGGGAACAGGTGGCAAGGCGGGAGGAACTGATATTCTTATCACATGGTTATATAAGCTAACGATGCAGCATAACCCCGAATATAACATCGGTGCGGCAATCGGCATTATTATGTTTATCATTTCTGCAAGCTTGTCATTGATTATTTATAGAAGAAGTGCAGCTTATAACAGAGAGGAGGAGTATCAGTAATGTTGAAACACCGTAGTTATAAAAAAGCAAAAATAGCTGACGCAATCGCTTCAAATTTATTATTGAACGTGTTGTGCATTATTTGGCTGATACCTGTCGTTTGGGTTATTGCCGCTTCCTTTAAGTTGGAGGCAGGTGTGATCTCACCTACATTTTTCCCAACCGAAACAACAACGAATAATTACGTTAAACTAATAGAAACAACTGAATTCTTGACTTGGGTTAAAAACACGTTCGTTATCGCGATATTAAATATGATTTTGTCAACGTTTTTTACACTGATAACGGGTTATTGCTTTTCAAGATTCAGGTTTAAATCGCGTAAGCCTTTAATGAATATAACCTTGATTTTAGGTATGTTTCCAGGATTTATGGCAATGATTGCGGTTTATATCATTTTAAATATGCTTGGTTTGGTAGGATCCATTTGGGCGTTGCTATTAGTCTATGTATCCGGTTCGGGTTTAGGTTTCTTTGTATGCAAAGGATACTTCGATACGATCTCTAAATCCATTGACGAAGCGGCTATTTTAGACGGTGCTAATCAATTTGTAATATTCTTCAAAATATTCTTGCCACTTGCATCACCAATTTTGATATATACCGCCTTGATGTCCTTTATGACTCCGTGGACCGATTATATTTTAGCCGGTCTGGTTTTAAAGGATCCTTCAACTTATACGGTAGCAGTAGGATTATATAATATGACATTAGAGTCAACTATTACTACCAAATTTACGATGTTTGCTGCCGGAAGTGTATTAATTGCAGTTCCGATTGTAATATTATATATTTCTCTACAAAAATTTATGGTAGAGGGAATCTCTTCAGGGGCAGTAAAAGGATAAAAAAACAAAAAAAGAAAGGAAAAAAGAAAATGAAAAAAAGTTTAGTAATTTTAGCTCTCGTTTTAAGCATGTCACTTTTAGTATCATGCTTCGGTGATTGGGGAAATACTACAACTCCTACAACTCCCACAACAACCACAACTACAACTCCCACAACAACCACAAAGCCTGATGACGTTGTTGAACAGCCTGAGCCCTCAATCTCTGTTGATGATATCATCATAGATGAGGAAGACAGCGTTGAGATCATTGTAAACTTCACTGATATGATCGAAGAATCAGTTGAATACGCAGTTGAAAATCCTGAAATTGCAGAAATCAGTGGCGGTTATTTGACAGCTCTTAGTGCGGGTGAAACAACTGTTACAGTAACTTCTGAATCAGGTGTTACTTGCACATTCAACGTAACAGTTAACGCAATAGAAAGAATTTCAGCTATTGAAAAGTTCAACTTGATGGGAGCTTTTGAATCCTCTCTCAATCAGTTGGAATGGGTTGTTACTGACGAAAACGTTGCAGCTAGCGCAGCACTCGATTTCCGTTCAGGTGCAAATGCATTGCGTTTGTATGGCGGATGGGACGATGCTACTTCAACAAGCTTGGATTTCACAGTATCCTTGACTGCTAATTTGGGCGGAATTGAAGCTGAAACTCATTCAATTTCTTATTACTTTATGCAAGCCGGAACAGTTAATGTAACAATTACAATTAACGGCGAAGAATACGTTCCCACATGGTATAAGAAAGATGGAAACTTTGACCGTTACGTTGTTGAATTTGTTCCTAATGCAGAAGCAAACGTTATTACTATTACTGTAGTAGGCACTGAACAGCCTTGGGCAAGTATGGATGATTTGACAATCGTTAAAGGCGTAGTTAATGATCCTGATATAGCATTTAGTTCGGTTACTTTAAAGACTAATGAACAATTTGATTTGGCTAATTTAGTATATCAAACAACGCCCGTAGAACTTCCATTAACAGAATTGACATATTCAGTTACCGGTGCAGCATCAATTGATGGTACTACATTGGTTGCAGCTGCTGAAGCAGGAAGTGCTACATTAACGGTTACTGGTAAGGTTAATGGCGTAGACTTTACTCAGGATATTGCTATCACTGTAATTGAAGCTACAGATACAACCTTGGAAGTAATTAATGGATTTAACGAAATCGGAACATTTGAAAATTCAGAAAAAACATTTACAACAACAGGCACTGTTGGTAAAATAATGCTTGAAACAGGAACCAGCAATCATCGTTATGAGGTTGATAATCAAAGCAATTCAACATATGTAGTTACATTGGAAACCACAGTGGAAGGCTTGGAAGCAGGAGATTATACCTTGAGTATGCTTGCAGGCGCATGGTTCCACCGTGCTGACATCGTTGTAAGCATTAATGGAACAACTATTGGTACATTCGATACGTATAAAAACACTTGGCAAGACGGAGCAACATCAGCTTCCACAAATTTGGCGTATGATTTCACGGTTGCCGAAGGTACTGAATCAGTTACAGTAACAATCACAATCAATGTTTATTCTTGGGCATGGGGCTCAATTGACAACGTTGCTATTGCAAGAAAATAATATGCTTTAGGAGGTAACAAGCGTGAAGAAATTATTAATATTGATACTGATTTTAGTTGTTATTTTTTCAGCTTGTACAATTAATAATCCTACCAATAGTCATACCGATTCTACCAATAGCTCTTCTCAATCAACCATAACTACATCAAGTACAACCCCATCAAGCACAAATCCCTCGGATAATCGAAGAATTATTATAAACAGTTATACTCTTGAGGTTGATGAAGCAACACAAATAAGTGTTAAGTTTGTCAATATGGAGAATGAACCCGTTACATATACCTATGATAATCAAAACATCTGGATATATGACAATAAAATTCAAGGTATGCTTAGCGGCACTACAACAACCGTTACAGCCACTACCGCCTCGGGAGTATCAACTGCTTTTAAAGTAACAGTAAAAGAGGATAATTATTCCTCGACGTTATCTCAGGAGACAAGCGAGGGATGGTTAAATCCTATCGAAGTCAATCCGTTAACTAACAAAATAGATAGTAGCTTTCCGTTGGGAATTGATATGTCCATGGTTTATCAGGTTATTCAAAATGGTGGTAAGTATTATAATAGTGAAGGTAAGCGTCAAAACGTATTCAGAATTTTAGCTGACAACGGCGTTAATTATGTTAGATTACGTTTGTGGAACGATCCATATAATACTTATTCAACCGGAGAAAAGGTTAGCTATGGCGGTGGCACTTGCGACAAAGAAACGATCATCAGATTGGCAAGAGAGGCTAAAGCAGCTGGATTAAAGCTGTTGTTGGATTTTCATTACAGCGATTTCTGGGCAGATCCCACGTATCAGGTAATACCAAAGGCATGGGCGGACTTCAAAACAAGCGATGAGGTAGCTAATGCGCTTTACGAATATACAAAATCAATATTGTTGGAATTGAAAGAAGTGGGTGCTTTGCCCGATATGGTTCAAATCGGTAATGAGGTTACACACGGTATGATGACGAAATATCCCGGCGATGAAAGTGATAAATTGACCGGAGATTTGAACGTGGAATATTTAACCAATTCATATTCTTTAAATTCAAATATCAGAGGATATGCGTATACCGACAATTTCCGCAAATATTTAAAAGCAGGACTCGATGCGGTTAATGAAGTGGATGAAGATATATTAACTATGATTCATATTTCAAAAGGCATGACAGGAACCGACTTTATGAAGAGCTTTTATCAGGATTTAAACGGACTTGATTTTGATATTATTGGTTTATCATATTATCCTAAGTATCAAGGAAAAATCAGTGATTTGAAAAACGCATTAAATGTTTTATATCAAGAATTTCCGGATAAATTGGTCACGATTGCCGAAACGTCATACGCATTTACTTACACAAGCTCAATTCACGCCTCAAACAGCTTTAATACCGAATGGGCATTGTCAGGATATGACGTTAGTGTTTCGGGACAGGCAAACTTCTTGCGAGATGTAATAGCTGCTCTTGCAGACAGTCCCAACGGATACGGTCTTTTCTGGTGGGAAGGAGCTTGGTTACCCGTTTCCGGAGCAGGTTGGGCTGATAGCTTAACAAGATGCACGTGGGCCAACCAAACATTTTTCACATATAACGGTAAAGTGCTGCCAAGCTTAAACGTATTTAACGCAGTTAAAGATTAAATAGGGATTCTTATTATATAAATTAAGACTATTCCGAAAACTGATATACCCCCAAAAGCATAATGCTTTTGGGGTATATTATTCCAGACTCTCGAAAAGTCACCATTTAAGGTGGCTTTTTTGCATGAGATGTGGTATAATAGAAGTGGAAATAAGCAGGCGGTGAAAGTTATGTTAAGCAGAGGACAAAATGGAAGTGATATGGTGGTAATGGTATGGTTGGAAGACCTTGTACCGAAAGAACATTTACTTAGAAAGATAGCGTGATTGACTATTTTTAATCTGCCGTCATTTTTTTATCCGTCTGCTTTGAGCATCATTTCGTAGTTTTCGTCGGTATCGCATTGTCCTGCCAAAAGACAGAATGGCTTGGAAGGGGCAATGTTAAAAAGTTGAAATGATCCATTCCTTTATATATTAATTGTTGAAGTTCTTTGTTCCAATACCAATCTTCTGGCCAGTTGCTTTGATCTCTGCGACCCTGAACTATCGATGTTAGCTTTTCAATATCGTTTTGTAATTTTATTGATTAGTTATATTAATATAACTCTCTATTTTTTTAAGATGATCTTACTTTTCTATACATATTTCAAATAATTATTTTTGTATGAATAAAATTCCTGTTACGACAAAAACTAAAAGAACAACGAAGGTTGATAATTTAGCTAAATTAAAAGGAGATTTTTATATATGAAAGCAACAGGAATTGTGAGAAGAATTGACGATTTAGGTCGCGTGGTTATCCCGAAGGAGATAAGGAGAACTATGCGAATCCGTGAAGGCGACCCACCTTATATATCATTGACAGTAATTACGCGTTTTTGTGATGCAATGATCTCTTTACACAAAAGAATTTTGAACGAAATGAACATTAATACATAAATTTTCTCAAAAACTATTGACAATATAACGGCGCACCGTTATAATATTATTAAGAAAGGAGGCGAACGTTATGCTTGAGATAATTTTGAATGAAAGGCAAATGTCCGTTTATCAATGTGCAAAAATAAGTGGCATTCCATACACGACCTTGCTTGATATAGTAAAAGGGAAAACCGATATTGGCAAATGCTCTGCCGAAACTGTTTATAGATTGGCCTCTGTTTTGAACGTTCCTATGGAAGATCTTTTACGAGATGTTGTTGAAGTTAGACTTGACTTTGAAATATTTAAGAGTAATGTTTGCCATCTTGTAAAGGATTTGACTGATATTGATTATATTATAGAAACGCTCAAATCCGATGATGTGAATAGATATTGGAAAAAGAAGTGGTATCCAGAGGCATTTTATACACTTGCTATGCTTGATTATTTGAGCCGTATTAATGACATTCCATTGTGTGAAAAATACAATCAAATTCGTATGCAATCACTTAGTAAACCTATTTATCCAAAGGATGTATTGCTTGCGGATAAATTAGATAGTACGAGCAAAGTAAAAGAGCAAAGCTTCATAGATGCTATACCGGAATTTGTTCGATTTAATATTATAGAAAGTGAGATTAGGAATGTCTATTGATAATAAGCCATTTACAAAGGTGGATATTGAGAATTACTTAAAAGAGCTTGGAAAAGAGCTCAAAAAGAGAGGACACGGAACACCTATGGAAATTATTCTTGTAGGTGGCGCGTCCATACTTGTAAACTATGATTTTCGTTCATCTTCTTATGATATTGATGCTTATTATGCAAAGGCATCAATAATGAAGGAATGCATCAATGCGGTGGGAGATAAATTTGGCTTGCCAAACGGTTGGGTAAATGACGACTTTATGAAAACATCATCTTTTACACCTAAAATTATTGAGTATTCAAAATATTACCAGAAGTTTTCAGGTGTTCTTACTGTTAGAACAATTAAAGCTGAGTATCTCGTTGCAATGAAGCTTGTTTCGGGCAGAAAATATAAAAAGGACCTTTCCGACGTTGCGGGCATTATTTATGAACAGCAACTTGCAGGCGCACCTATTACATATGAGATGATTGATAGGGCAGTTGTTGAATTATATAGCGATTGGTCACGCATCGCAGACGATACAAAAGATATGCTTAAGAAAATATTGTCTTGCGATGATATGAAAGCGCTTTTTGACGAGCTTAGCCAGTACGAAACTGACGCAAAAGATATTCTTGCTAATATTTCAAACAAATATCCCGATGTTGTAAACCGCGATAACGTTGATGACGTTATTGCTGCGGCGATGAAGAAGAAATCGAAATAAAAGTATTTGAATATAATCAAAGACGACCGAAAGGTCGTCTTTTCATATTGTCTTCAAAAACTGACAACTTTCTTAAGGTGTTGCCAAAAAGCGACAACTAAAGTTTGACAAATGGAAAATTTAGGTGTATAATGGTTGCATAATAGATGATTAATCCGAAAAGGAGAAGATTATGAAAGAATTTGACACAGTAAAATTAACGGAAAATTATGAGGGTATACCTGAGGGCACGGAGGGAACAATCGTGCAGAAATATCAGCCGAGCTTGTTTGAGGTCGAGTTTTTCGATAGCGACCACAAGATGATTGATACAGTGACAACACCGATTATGGTGCTTGATTTGGTGCAGGAGTATTAACAATGACACATTATCAAAAGGGAATGTTAGTTATGAATTATCTTCGAGACTTGAAAGTGGAGATGATAGCAATAGCGAGAGCAGTAGACGACAGGAAACTGGAACAGAGCTACAAACTAATAACGGAAAATCCTAAAATAAGCAAGAGGGAGTTCTTGGAAAGAATGCAAATAAGTGAGGACTGAATTATGAGATTAAAAGGCGAAGAGTATAGAAAAAGATTGGCAGGATATTCACATTCTACAATAGAACTGATTTCTTGGGCAAATTCATGCACAATAGAAGTTGCACTTAAAGCTACTGATATATCCACCGATTCAGAACTTAACGAAGAAGAAGTAAGAACTAAGTTGATTGAATTATTAAATTCGATAGATTTGGATAGCGAAACGGAGAATTGAAATGAAAACATTAGACAAGTCAAGTCCGTATTGGCAGCCTCTATTAGATATGATTGTAACAATTGATAGTATAATTACTCTAAGTCAAGAAAATCAAGTCTTAATAGCAATGAAACTTAATACTGAGGAAAAAATACAGAAGTGGTTTGATTGGCTTAAAAGCAGATTGGTTGGTGAAAACGACCTACAAGCAACTGAAGAGGAAATAGTCAGAGCCGCGGTAAGAATAGATAAGGGAATACCTATAGATTTTTAATACAAAGGAGGGGAAAATAAATGATTTATCTTAATAAAGTGACTTTACCAAGCGATCAAAGAGAAGCAGGCTTTTTTAGTGGTTCTAAATTAACTTGTTATAGCAATATTTATCCCTTCAAAATATTTCCCGAAAAGATGTTGGAAAGTGTAAAATTTGACAATATTACCATCTTTTATGGAGGTAACGGCTCGGGAAAAAGCACGTTGATTAATGTGATTTCGACCAAAATGAATGCAATAAGATTTTCTGATTTCAACAATTCACATTATTTTGAGGATTATCTTAAAATGTGTAGCTTGGATTACTATAAAAATCCCAAAATCTCATACGTCCTGACAAGTGATGACGTTTTTGAATACGTTTTGAATGCTCGAACGATAAATGAGAATATTGAGGATAAAAAGAATTCCTTAATTGAAAGGTATGATAATATTCAAGAGCAATTTATGAAGGATCCGAGCATATATAGTTTTCGAGGAATGCACGATTTTGAAAGATGGAAGGAAGTAAAAGAGGTTATTTCTCCAAAACGCTCGAAATCATCATATATCAAAAACCGTTCATCAAGGGATATTGATTTGTTTTCAAACGGTGAAACGGCGCTAAACTATTTCTATGATAAAATTGATGAAGACGCTGTGTATTTTTTGGACGAGCCCGAGAACAGTCTTTCGGTAGAGTATCAATTGGACTTGGCAAAATACATATTGGCAACATCAATTGCTACTAAGAGTCAGTTTATAATTGCAACACATTCACCGATATTTTTGGCTTTGGAAAATGCGCTGATATACAATTTAGATGCATATCCCGTTGACACTTGCGCGTGGACTGAATTACCCAATGTTCGTAAATACTATGACTTTTTTATGAGTCATAGAGATGAGTTTGAGGAGTAATAACTATGAATCAAAAACAGATTGAAGATAACGAAGAAATCATAACAAGGATAATGCAAGCATTGGCTTGTAATAACATCAATATGGCAACGGCATTAATAGAAACAGATAGAATGACTCCTGGGCAAATACTTGCATTAGATGAGTATCTTTGGCAACACGACGGTGAAATAACTGAAGAAGAATTTATGACATTTATAAATAAAGCTTATGTTGTGAAAACACCTCCGTATTGGAAAGAAGAGAAGTACCAACCTTTAATTGAAGTCAAGACAGTATACAAAAACAAAGTAAAAATACCTTCAGTTATGAAAGATAATTGGGATTTTTTAATGCAATGTTGTGAGAATATAATTCAAAGAGAAGGTAGACAACGCGGTTTAGAAATAATAAAAAGATGATGACTTTTGAAGGCAGAATGCGTTGTCGAGAGTGCGAGGACTTTTGCAAAGTATTTGTAGAAAAATATCAAGAAGGAGCAAATGATGAAAGCTAACGAAAAATACAACAGAATAAGACCGTTGAAGATATATGAAATTCTCAAGAGGGAGACCGATGAGGAGCACCCGATGGGCACGGAGGAGCTTCGTGCGAAGCTTCAAGAGAGTGGTATTGAGGCTCACAGAACGACGATTTATGACGATATCAAGCTTCTCAATGAGCACGGATATGAGATTATGTGCCGTCGTGGAAGAAGCAATCTTTACTACGTTGAAGACCGTAGCTTTGACGCGCCCGAGCTACATATTTTGATGGACGCGGTGCAGGCGGCATCGTTCATCACCGAGAAGAAGAGCGCCGAGCTTATCCACAAAATTGCCGACCTTGCGGGTAGCCAAAAGGGACTTGTCTTGCAGAATAACATTGTAAAGTTCAATACACAAAAAAACACCAACGAGAGCATTTATTATAGCGTTGACACCATAATCAATGCGATTAACATTGGCAAAAAGATAATTTTCTATTATTTCGACTACGATATTAATCACAACAAGGTTTATAGAAGGGATCACCATCACTATGTTGTTAACCCAATTGGCACGGTCTTTGCCGACGGGCACTATTATCTTGTTACTTATGACAGTCGATTCTGTAAGATTGCAAACTACAGAATTGACCGTATGGAAAAGGTGGAAATCGAACAATCAAAGGACGTTGAGCTTCCACCCGAGGAGATGCATTTTGATATTGCACAGTACAAAAAACAGCTTTTTGGTATGTTTTCAGGTGAAGCCACCGCGGTGACAATTGATATTGACAAATCCCTCGTTGATGCCGTGTTTGACCTCTTTGGAGAGCACACCAAGATGGTTACAAGTGGTGAAAACACCGTGCGTTTTACCGTCAACGTTCAAGTAAGCGACCTCTTCTTCGGCTGGTGTTCATCATTTGGCGAGAAGGTCAAGCTCCTCGCACCGCAGGAGACAGTTGAGAACTTTAAGGAATATTTGGAGAATATCAAAGATAGATATTGAGGTGATACTATGATTTTAAACGAACCGATTTTGAGCGTTGATTTACTTAGATACGCGGATAAATACGAAAAAGAGAATAGTGATTACTTTTTGCAAACCATCGGCGAGTTTGCATTCCATACTACCGAAGGATATGCTCTTTTATTCATAACGGAGAACCACTTTATAACACTTGGATACGGGGGACTCAATATCTATGATTTGTCCTATGAATTCTCTGAAGATAAATACGAGCTTTGGGGCTTGGGAGATGAGGAGTGGATATCTGAAGAGGAGACCATTTTCAAGGGACAACGAGTGATTTCCATATCGCAAGAAGAAAATCATAAGCTTATCAAATTCGATTCTTTTGAGATGAAATTGTATGAATATGATGAAAGAGAAGAATTCATAGATAGACAAGAGTATTTCAAAAGAGGTTGGATTAATAAAATGGCAGTTGGTAACCATCTTTTGACGAGAAAATGTGAATGTGGTGGCAATGGTGAGCTTTTGGTGGACGAACGAAACGATTTTTCTGTTCGATGCCAAAATTGCCATAAATCAACGTATTTTGATATGATTTTACAATATCAGATAGATGCATGGAACAATGGTGACACTCCGATTGTAATTGATGAATTGAATTAATAAAGAGGTTTTTATGTCATTCAAAAGATGGTTTAAGTGGTGGTTGCGTTCGTTTACCGCTATGATTTCATACGGTTCTGGACAACGCAAAAGTGACACACAAAGAAAAAGAGAAAAGCAAAGAAGAAGAGAGTATGAACGTAGACGCCATACGATGAATTATACTGTCAAAGAACGCAAAAAGGCAAGGAGTAGCAATCAAATTTTGCTTGATAAGCTGGGTAATTTCTTTATAGCAAGTATAGCTTTCTTCTTCATACCTTTGGGACTTGCTAAACGAGCAAAACGCAGTAAATCAATACACAAAGCAAAGGTCAAGAGTGGTAAGCACACCTCTTTCAAATCTTCTACTGTAACTTCTCCAAAAAAGGAAGAAAAGAAGAAAAAAGAAGCGAAAGAGAAAAAGACGGAAGCGAATAAAACCGTCACTCCCTCTGCCAAGTCTTCCTTTAATAATTTTGCAATTTCAAGAAACACCACCGAAAGAAAATCGGTAGAGAAAAAAGAAGAAAAGAAGGATATTTTGGCAACCAACGTGCGCGTCGAGGCACTCAAAACGGAGAAAAAAGATGAAAATGCACCTAAATCCACTCCTTTATCTGAAGGCGATACTTACTATCGCAAGCGGTTGGTAATCCAAATTGCAGGAGATAAAAAGGAAATGATGGCAGAGATAAAGGTTTGCACAGTTCTCAACTTTGCACTTGACGAAACAAAAAAGTCAGTTTGTGTATTGCACAACGGAAATAGTGTAGGACTTGTACCAACTGCTGATACTCTTCCAATCGCTACTGCTCTCAAACTCGGAAGAACGATGTATGTAATCGTTACCGAGATGAGAGAGAATGAGATGGAGTGCGAGGGGTGGACTAAAGATAAAAATCCATGATAAAAATTTAGGTGTAGCAATCTCGCTACACCTTTTTCTTGCAAATAAATATAAGAAATGATAAAATAAGATAATATATCAAATTTTGTTGGGAAGAGTAAGTATTTGTAAATTTTGCTTGAAATTTTAGTCAATGTGTGTTATTATATTATATACAATCACATAAAAAGTGAATTCCGAGAAATTGTTTTTATATTGTAAATTTATGGTTACAAGAAAGGATACAAAAGATTATGATTAAAAATGATGATTTGATTTATACCGGGGAGAACTTCAACTTGATTCTTAATAATATTGAAAATGCTCAAAAAGCATTTTTTGTTATGGAAAGTATTTTGAAAGAAATGGAAATGAATTCTGAGGCACAAACGCTCTTTTTGAATGAAGCTGAATGTAAGCTTTGTGTATCCAAGGGGGATATTGGTAATGAAAATGATATAGTGGAAAAAACTTGTCGTGCAATTGCTATGGAGTTGCAAAACTCTACATTTTACGGGCATGCATTCTATGATGACGAGAGAGGCGGATATCAGTCATGCGCTGATTATGAATACGAGAATGGTGTGTTAAAAATCATCGTTATAGTATCACTAGAAGGGCCTGGATTGTGCCCTGAATGTGGTGAAACGATAGTTTGTTTTGATGAATATAATCCTACGTCGGAATATGTTTGTAAGGAGTGTGGTGCAAAGATACAAAATCACGAAGATATGTTCGATGGAGCTTTGCCTAAAACAAAAGTAATAGAGATTAAGATTGTTTGATACGATATTTACCTATTTTAATTGTATGAGTGCGCTATTATGAGCCAAGTTGTTTTATTAAAAACTGAAAATGTAGATGCATTAGAGTTATATGTTGAAAAACTAAATTTGAAGTGCATTGAATTACAAGAGTTTGATAAAGAAATAGTATCGGAAGAGATGGCATATGAAGCATATGCCATTATCAAAAATATAAAGATTGAAGATGTCGGGGATGTATTATTATTTTGCGCTTCTATGAATTTACTGAATACATATGTGAAACAATCTAACAGTAAAATTGGATATGGTTTCAAAAATGACATTCATTACATGACTGCTATTCTTCTAAATTTAGATATAGATGATGTGTATATTAATTACATAGATAAAGAGTCGCTTTGGGTGGTGCAGATATATTCAATTCAATTTAGCTTTCACTATGTTAAGAAAAAGCATGAGATTATTTGTTTGTGTAACTCCAGGCATCATAGAGAACTTATATGGGATGGAGTCAGAAAGCAAAAATGCGCGGTATCGATATTTGCTTAATTAAAGAAAATCAAATTGGGGTTTCTAATATCACATATCGCGGTAAACCATTACAGAACAAGATATCAAAGATGATGGAAGTGTATCGCGAAGGTAAGTCTACTTTTAATGATTTGCTCTATTAAAATATTATTTTCAAATATACTTTTGAGGAAGAAACGATGAAATACACAATAGAAGATAAACAATATAAATTTAAGAGTTTTTTTGATACCGAGAGCGGATTTTATATGCGCACGGGTGTGCTTGATGAAAATGGGAAAGATACGGGCGTAGATCCATTTATGGCTTCATATCCACATCTTATTGATGTGGGAATTATGGGGCACTGTATTCACGGCAAAACTGGTCTTTGCTCCAAAGCAGGAATTGGTTGCTATCAAAGTGGTCTATTTGTTGAAGAACCAAATATGACGGTTGAGGATTTCAAGTGGATTGCAGAGCAATCAAAGCTTAGATGCAATCAATTTGCTCTTGGCGGTAGAGGAGATCCAGATCAACACGAACATTTTGAAGAAATACTCAAAATTTGTCGAGAAAATTACCTTGTTCCCAATTTTACAACCTCAGGGTACGGTATGACTCCTGAAATTGCACAATTGTGCAAGGATTATTGTGGCGCAATTGCAGTTAGCTGGTATCGTAGTGAGTATACATATCGAGCAATTGAAATGCTCCTTGAGGCAGGTGTGAAAACCAATATTCACTATGTTCTTGGAAAAAATAGCATTGATGAGGCAATAGAACGCCTAAAGAATAATTCATTTCCCAAGGGTATCAATGCGGTTATATTCCTTTTGCACAAACCGGCTGGACAAGGCTCGAGAGCAAATATGCTTTCGGTTGATGATCCCAGAGTCAAAGAATTCTTTGAGGAGTTTGATAAAAAACATCCCTTCAAGGTCGGTATGGATAGCTGCAACGTTCCCGGAGCTATTAGATATTGCAAAAACATCTTGCCTGAATCCCTCGACACATGTGAGGGAGGTAGATATAGCTGCTATATAGGTGCTGATATGACTATGGTGCCTTGTAGCTTTGACCAGGATAAAAAGTATCAGGTTTCACTACGTGATATGTCGATTGACGAAGCATGGAACAGTGAACCCTTTGAACAATTCCGCAATAAAATGCGAAGTGCTTGTAAAGGTTGTCCCAAGTATGAGCTTTGTATGGGCGGTTGTCCACTGATGCCCGAAATAGTATTTTGTGATAGTGAATTTAGAACAAAAGGAGAAGCAAAATGAAAATTAGAACTGATTTTGTAACAAATTCATCAAGTTCGAGCTTTATTGCCTTGGGCATTGGGGATGACGAAATTGCGCATTTTATAACAAAAATTTTGGGTGGAAAGCAAGAAGCTTTATCTGACTATAAAGTGGGACGTCTTGAAATTTTCAATGGTGTTACTTCCATAACAACTACTTTGGATCATGGACGTTTTTATGTGCACAATCAATGCTATAAAGATAATCGTTCAAGTAGAGAAATAGACGCAGACAATAGAGAAGCGAGAAAGGCCTATAATATTCTTCCCGCGCTTTTTGTCTTTTTACCAAGTCTATCAAATGATCAAAAAATGCACCTTGAAAAGTTAGTGAAAGCTGCAGCTGCCAGAGGTGGTACGTGTGCTGAAGTGTACATTGACGAAACTGATGGTTTTTGTACCAGATCTTTTGATTGGGGTGATTTTTCTTTAGAAGCCGCAAATTATGTACCTGACCATTTTGAAATCAGTAATGGAAAGCTTTTATCTTACAATGAAGACAAAATGCAATTTGAAACATTATTTTTGTCTCACGCAATAATGGAATTATCCAGCGAGGTTTTCAAAGGATGCAAATTCAAAAGTATAGAGGGATCTGCTTATATGCAAGAGCCTGGAATTTTTATGGATTGCAAAAATCTTGAAAACATTGATTTTGTAGGTTCACCATACGTTCCACAAGATACATTTAAAGGATGTACTAGTCTTAAAAGTGTAACTCTGCCATATAACATATATGGAATAGAGAAAGGTGCATTTGCAGGATGCAAAAATCTTGAGAGTATAAATTTACCAACTCGGCTTAATTTTATTGAAGATGGTGCATTCGAAGGATGTGATGCATTAGCTAATAAACAACCTGAACTTTGGTCTAAAATATGTTCGTTCGGTGGTAGCAAATTAGAATTTGAAAGCGGAATAGATTCCGCTATAAAATATATTCGTACTCATGGTGGTGCTTCGTTTAAACCAGACAAATATGATAAAATTGGTAGCATAGTATCTAATAAATCAAATTATGAGATGTGGCATTCCATATATGATCCATATATTGATGAAATTAGCTCTCTAAATCATAGAATGAAGTTTTCAGTATACGCTGACCCCAAAAACTCGAAAGAGATTTTGTCATCAGTTTCAGATGTCTTAACTGAATTGCATTGGAAACGTGTACAAGATGTATCCGAATTTACAAATATTCTTGTTGTTGAAACTGATGAAATATATCAATTTGATAGATTCGTAAAAAAACAACAGCATATTAAAAACGGCAATCTAGATACGGTAAATCATTACGGTAAAAATTTGCTTGAAAAAGCGGTAGAGATAAAACAAAATGGCGGTAATATTATAATTATTTCTTTAAATAATCTTCTGGATTTGCTTGTTAAAAGAGCTTTTAACGAAGATATTGAAGCCATACAACGCGAGGCAGCACAAATTGCGAGAAAAGAGAGTAGAGATGCAGCATGTGAAGATCTTATATTATCAATTGTTGCGAAATCTAAGGAATCGGGTATCCTTTTAACTAATCCAGAAATTACCGCAATTATTGTGGAATCTAATATTCCTGAGCATAGAGTTGAAGAATATGTAAGTAGAAAATATGGCAAGAGCATTAAAGATCACTTTGAAACGCTGGGGGTTCTTAAAACTACTAAAACTGACTTTTATGCACTTATTTCTTTGCTAAAACAAAGATATGAAAACAAAGCAAAAAAGACCGATGTAACAAGCTTAATCGCCGACAATGCTGACCTTGATTTGGCTATTGTTTCAAATAATGCCAAGCGATTTACAGGGCTTTCCACTCGTGATTATTTGGTACAAGAAGGCATTTTGATTAATGAGGCACCGAAAAGCGTAGAAGCAGCTACTGCTGGGGTACTTTATAAGCCTGGTGAAGAGCCAGAAAGAATTAAGAAACGTTTGGACACTCTCTTTGGTAAACTTGATGAAGCATATCCCGATAAAGTAATTGTTAGTTTAAATAAAGATCATAAAAAATGGGGAGAAACAGTTACAGAGCTTTATAGACAACTTGGCTATACAAGCAGTGCGGATTTCTTGATAGCCTATGGATATAAACCTTCCGATGTAAAGGGTGGGAGACCAAAAGCAGATCATTCCAAAACCATTGAAGAACTCAAACGCAGATATCCCAATGGTACTACTTTTAAGACCGCGGGAGAACTTGTTGCAGATAATCCCGATATTGCAAAGCAGTTAAACACTCTGCAAAAGGATGCCCAACAAATACTTGGAATGTCTTTTGGTAAGTGGTTGAAACAAGAGGGACTGCTTGGATAAAATAATCCCGAAAAATAAAATTATAAAGGAGAACATTTATGAAAATAAGGACTGATTTTGTAACAAATTCATCAAGTTCGAGTTTTGTGGCTTACGGTATTTATGATGAAGAATTAGCGGAAAAGGTAGAAAAATTACTTCTCAAATACCAAGCATACCCGAAAGACACAATCGGCTGGATTAATGTAAGTGATAATGTTGTAACTGTTACCCGTCAGTTGTGTGATGTGGATGGCGGTGGGGATTACTACATAAATCAATTACTTGAAGATGATTATGACGGTAGAAGTTCAGAGCAAGAGGCAGAAGATGAAGAAGAAGCATTGACAGCCACTAACATAATAAGTGCCCTTGAAGGCTTTTTTGATGAGGACTTTCCTAACTATGATGTAAAGAAACTTATACACAACGCGGTGTATGAGGAAGGTGCAATGTGCCGTGTTTACGTAGACCAAACTGACGGATATGATGCCGAAGATTTTAGTTACTACGAGCAAACACTCAAAGCAAATAGGGAAAAAAATAGAGCTTTGGAAGAGAGCAATACAACTTCTAGCGGTACATATACGATTTGTGATGATGTAAAATTCAAAATTCCAGCGGAGTATTTTGTAATAAATGATTATGCTAGCGAAGATGGCGAAGATGAGGACGATAATGGTATTTGTACTATTTACGGTTATCAGTATTTTAATGATGATGGCAAAGAATTGTATAAGAACAAAGTAGAGGTTTCTTTTGACTCCTTGGATATTGATGACACCATCAAAAGAGAATTTGATGTTCAAACCCTCTCTCAAGTAAGAGGTGTAAAAATACACAATTTGCAAAAGAGTCCTTTTGTTTCAATTCTTAATATCCCAATTAAGTTCACAATTATTGAAAATGTACTTTCGACTTATTTGTCCCAAACATGCCTTGTAATTCAAACAGAAAATGATAAATCTCTTGTATTTACATGGAAGGCTAATGTTAAAGGTTACGATGACGAAGAACATTATGGGTATGTTTTGGATATTCTCAAAGCCTTGACTGTTAATGATAGTCCAATTGCTATAGGAAAAATGACAGCAAAGTCGTTAAAAAATAAAATGCAAATCGATTTTGATAGTTTGGATTCTGATGAGGGAGATGATGAAGATGAATGCGAGGAGTCTGTAGACGATTATAATAATGATATTGGAGATGACGACTATGACGAGGATGAATTTGGTATCTATGATGGTGACTTATTCAAATACTACGGAAATAAAAAACATGTTGTAATTCCGAACGTGGTTAAAAGCATTTCTCCAATGGCTTTCCATAATTGCGAGAACCTTGTCACTGTAACCATAGGCGATAATGTTACCCAAATCCACTCTTCTGCTTTTAGTGGATGTCCTTCTCTTAAGAAAGTGCAATTTGGTAATGGAATTACTGAAATGCCTGCGTGTTTTGAGGGGTGTCCCGCAATAGAGGAATTGATCATTCCAAATTCTGTAATAACTATTTCGGGCGGTCTCGGGAAAAACAATTCACTCAAAAAATTGGTTATTAGTAATTCTGCAAAGGTAATTGAAACAGCAGCATTTACAGATAATACTGCGCTAGAAAAAATTGTTATTCCTGATTCTGTTGAATTTGTTGGTGAAATTGCTTTTAGCGGCTGTGCATCGGCAAAAGAACTGATTGTGGGTGAATCTGTTGTAATAATTGGAGATAATGCTTTTAGTTTTCTTGATTCTGTGAAAACCATTGTGTTACCTGACTCACTTAAGGAAATTGGCGCTGGAGGATTTTCATATTGTAAGTCGCTGAAGAGTATAAACATTCCCGATTCTGTAGTTAGCATAGGCGAAGAGGCGTTTACGGGATGTAAAAACCTTGAGAGTATTTTTATTCCCAAAACAGTTAAAACAATGGGAGCACGAGTGTTCTATTCTTGCAATCGTACAACCATTTATATCGAAGCGGAATCAAAGCCGGATGGTTGGGATGAAGAATGGCTTGATTATTCATTTAATGAAGACCAACATAATGTAGTTTGGGGTGCTACAGAATTAAATAATCACTCTAAAATTCACGATAAAGAAGAGTTAGGTTGCATATCTAAAGAAGCTGAACACAAAGCCAAAGAAGAAGCAGAGCGCAAGAGAGTTGTTGGCAAAACGATAGGAGATAATGCTGAATTTACGGTAAATAGAGGAATTCTAAAACAATATACAGGATCTGCAGATCATGTTGTGCTTCCCGATTCGGTTACGAAAATTGGTGAACGTGCATTTGATGGATGTAAGACTATAAAGAGTATAGATATTCCAAATACGATTGTTAGAATTGATGGTGCAGCGTTTAGAGATTGCACATCTCTACAAAGTATTAAACTTCCCGATTCTATAGAAAAAATAGAATGGCAAACCTTCCAAGGATGTACCTCTCTTAAAAGTGTTTACATTCCTTCGACGGTTACTAATATTGCGGAGGGAGCATTTAGAAACTGTACATCTTTAAAGACTGTTTTTATACCTGATAGCGTTAAGAGCACTGGAGTTGATATATTTGAAGGATGTAAAAATTTAACTATTCATGTTCAAGCCGAATCTAAACCGAGATTTTGGTTGGAGTTGTGGAATATTGATAATCTTCCTGTTGTTTGGGGAGCAAATCCCTCAGAATATGAGTCTTCAGTTCACTTTGCAAAAAGTGAAAATCATGAATTTGAACAAGCAAACCATCAAGAATGCGTGAAAGCAGCGTTGAAAGAACAAGTTCAAAGCAATGTTCCAACGTATCATGATAGGAGACAATTTACTATTGACGATGTAATTCATTGCGCAATTCCCGATGGATATCGTTCTGGCGCTAATGACGGTGTCAATAGTGGTTGGACTTATACAGTTTCTGAAAACACCCCTGATGGAAGCAATCACATTGATGCCAAACCCTTCAGCTTTGCTATCGCATCAAGACCTGCTAATACTCAACCATTTAATGAAGGTATGCTTGATAGCATGGAAATGATGTTTAAATTAAAAGGACTTCTTAACCCTAATGTGCAGGTTAGACGCGTGATATCAGACTTGAATTGTGCTTATTTATATCAAACTTGGTACGATGTTAGCGATCCGACTTATAATAAGGCAAACGGATTCTTGCTTACCGAAGTAGGTGGGTATCAATTCCACGCATATCATAACCACGGTGGAGAAGTAGATTCACAAGACACGGCAGTTATTGATAACTTCATTGAAGTGCTTGAAGAATGGATGAAGAAGACTAAGTGTGTACACAATACTATTACAGATTCAACTTCTCAAATTAAAATAAAGCAGTCTGGTGATACTACAACTATATTCTATCCTGGAAAGAGCAATCAATCTAGCGTGTCCGAGGCGGATGCTTTTGAAATTAATGATGGTGTTTTGATATCGTATAACGGAAATAGCGCTAATGTTTTAATACCACAAGGCGTAATAGAAATAGGGAATCAAGCATTTTATAGAAATATGTATATTGAAAATGTTACTATTCCTAATTCCGTAACAAAAATATGCAAAAATGCTTTTGCATATTCTAGATTTCTTGAAAAAGTAACGATTCCAAGTTCCGTTATGGAAATTGAAGACTCTGCATTCTTTGGATGTACTGCAGTTACCATTTTCTGTGAGGTTGATTCAAAGCCTAGTAAATGGCACGAAGATTGGAATTGGCTACACTGGGGCGATTATTGCCCTGTAGTATGGGGGTCTAATGTCAAAGATCATGATGAGGAGAAAGAAGCCCCCGCAAAAGCCAAAACTCCCACAAAAAAGAAAACAACTTCAAAAACTACAACAACATCAATTCAAGATTTCGAAATTGAAGATGGAGTACTTACGAAATATAAAGGTAATCAGTCACATGTGGTCGTGCCTGATTTCGTGGAAAGAATTGCTTGCGGAGCATTTTCAGAATGTACATCTATTGAAAGCGTTCAACTAAATGATGGACTCAAGGAGATAAGTTCTTTTGCATTTAGTGAGTGTTCTGCACTTTCTGAAATAGATTTTCCGGATACGCTTACAAAAATAGAAAACAATGCATTTTACGAATGCACCTCACTTGTTAGTGTAAATATTCCAGACAGTGTTGTATTTATAGGAAACAGTGCTTTTTCTAGTTGCTCTTCATTGAGAGAAGCAATATTTAGCAACTCCATTACTACTCTAAATTCTTATGTTTTAGGATTTTGTGATTCTTTGCAACATTTTGAAGTTCCTAACTCAGTAACTAACATAGAAGAGTGTGCTATCACTTGGGCTGAGGAAATGGTGAGCATTACAATCCCTTCGTCGGTTAAAACGATCAAACCATTTGCATTTCAGTCCTGTAATGATAATATGACTATATACTGTGAAGCTAATAGTAAACCCAATGGTTGGGATGAAAAATGGAACAATACATCCTCTGTTGGTGATAATAAGTATAAAGTAGATTGGTCTAAAGTTGCTAATGTAGGTTCCAACTGGGAGGATTCTATATTTGAGATAGAAGATGGAGTACTTAAAAAATATAAAGGAAATCAGGCTCGTGTAGTTATCCCTGACTCTGTAGAAAAGATTGGTTTGTTTGCATTTGATGACTGTGAATCAATAGTAAGTGTTGAATTTAATGATAACTTGAAAAGCATAGATGCATACGCGTTTAGTGGTTGTTCATCACTCCGTGAAATTCGTTTTCCAGAGGGCCTCAGAAGCATAGATGATAATGCTTTTGCTTTTTGTGCATCACTTACAACTGCACACATCCCGATATCTGTAGTTAGAATGGGAAACAAAGTATTCATGGAATCTCCTTTAACAGCAATTTATTGTGATGCGGAATCAAAACCAAGTGATTGGGAAAAAGATTGGGATAAGAAATTTTATGAAGAAAAAGGCAGACATACTGTATATTGGGCTAGAAAATTAAAACCGAAATCAAATAAAACTTCCAAAAATGTAGTTGTTCAATCGGATGCTGAAGCAGCCGAGCGCAAAACACGTGAAGAAGAGGCGTTGAGAACAGCCAAGGAAGTAGCATCGGGAAATTCTATTGAAGAAGCCTACCGTAAGGCACAGGAAGACGCTGAACGCAGAAAACAAGAAGTAGATAAGCGCAAAGCACAAGAAGCAGAAATTAAGCAAAAACGAGAAGAGTTTATTACGAGTGAGACAAAGATAGCGGAAGAAGAGTGTCAAAATACACTTGCTAAATTGTCTAATGAGTACAATACAAAAGCTACTTCTCTTGAAGCTCAAATTACTGAAAAAGAAAAAGAGCTTGCTGCTACAAAACAAAAACTTGAGTCTATGTCATTTTTTACTTTTCTTTGCACAGGAATTATATTCTTCATTCGCAAAGGAATATTGAAGAACAAAATTCAAAACTTGACCTTTGATATTAATACACTCAAAAATGAAAAGGCAACTTTGGTTAAAAAGTATGATGATAGCAAACGAGAAGCTGAAACCCAATTAAAGAATAAATTATCTTCACTTCCTATGCGCTCAGGACAAAAATATCCTATGCCAAAGAAATAAATGTTATCATTTAACCCCCAAATAAAGGAGCGCTTTGGCGCTCCTTTTGTGTAGAAAATATAATATTTTGCTTTTACATTTTTATCGCCTTAAGGAGAACTCTTGAAAAACTGAAAAATAAACATTTATAATGTGAATTGACCTAAGGTGTAGCAATCTCGCTACACCTTTTTCTTGCAAACAAGAATAAAAAATGATAAAATTAGATAAAAGAATAAAAATAGTCGAAAAGTACAAGTATTTGTGTATTTTGCTTGATTTTTCTCGTGATATATGTTATTATATTATATATATTTATATAATTTTGCGATGAGGATAATAAAATGAATGAAGATCACAAAAGATATATTGACGAAAATTTAATAATAGATAAAACATTTTGGGAAATGTATCCTGTTGATTTATCGATGATTGAAGATGTGAGCGTTTTAACACTCTCTTTTTCGGTGCGCACTTCTAACGTTTTAATGAGAAATGGTATTACAACTTTGCATAAGTTGTATGCGACAAAAGTTTCGGATTTTTCAAATTTTAGAAATGCGGGAAAAAAGACTGTTGACGAATTGCATCTCTTTTTTTATAACTTGAGTAAGGGAAATTCTATTGAAATTAAAGAAAATAGCGATGTGAATGCGAATGCTATTAGACACAATCAAATAATTAAAGAGAATATAGAAAATATATTGAATAATGATTTTTCATTTGTTGAAGCGGACGAAATTTCAGAGCAACTTAAAGAAGAAAGTTGCAAATATAGAGAAGCAATAGATATATTGGGAACAGATTTAGCACGCCAATGTTATGCATCACCCAATACTATTATTCCTGTAATGAATATGTTTACGGAATTTATTCGTAATACCAATAGATATGAGCGTAAACGAAGAGAAATAGATGAGAGATTTAAGAACATTCCAAAAGACAGATTGGAAAACAAAGTACAAGGATATATTAAGGCATACACAAGAAAAGAAGATATACAAGAACTTTTAAATTTAGTATATCAAATAGCAGAAAAACCAGATGCCAAAGTTAAAAGTATTGATATAGATGTATTACTCGAAAACGAGGAAGCATATGCGATATTGCTTCGTTTTTTGGAATGGTGTTCTTTTGATATAAAACAAGAAGTACTTGAAATATTTACGAGTATTTATGGTAGATCTCCCAATATGGAAATTATTCTTAAAGGAAGATCAAGAGGTGAAACTCTTCAAATGGTTGGAGAAAAACTTGGAATTACTCGTGAGAGAATTAGACAGCTGGAAGCAAAAGCAAATAGAATTTTTGAATTTTATCATAATAAGAAGCGCATTTTGTCAAAAATATCAGCTGAATTAAATGGGGATAACGTTTTATCCTCATCAGAGCTCATGCCTTATTTTGAAGATAAATATTATGAGATGGTTTATCTTTTAAGAAAGTCAGGTAGTTCATCATATTATTATGACTCCCAACTTGACTTGTTTATAATGGGAGATGATTCTATTGACAGCATTGTTAGTAACATAATTGCTCAGTTGCCTGATACTTTTGATGAAAAAACATACGATGAAGTGGTTACTGATGCTATCGAAAACCAAGGTATACCTCAGGAGTTGATTGAAAAAGCTATCTTAGATGAATTTCCTAAGGACGGATCTACTTATCATAGAGCTAGAATGTCACTTTCTCAAGTATATACTGCAATATTAGAGAAGTACTATCCTCAGGGATTGGATATTTACGATGAGGATGAATTGAATGTTGTTAGATATATAGCTTCAGAAGAATATGGTTGTCGAACTGTTCCAGAGAACAATAGAGCAATCTCTGGTAGAATTGCAGACTTGTCTGTTCTTTGTGGAAGAGGCAAGTATATGCCCAAAAGAACTCAATATATTTCTAAGGAATTAGCAGATGAGATATATCAATATATAATTGATAATCCAGCCGAGATTTTCCTTACAAATACTTTGTTCTCCATATTTGAAGAAAAGTTGTTAGAACAAGGTATAGATAACAAATATTATCTTCAGGGTGTACTCAAAGAATTGTTTGGTAATGAATTTGTTTTCCGTAGGGATTATATATCTAAAAATGAGTTTGCATCATCATTCCATGTGGAAATTGTAAACTATGTTAAACAATATGATTATCCCATTAAAAAAGAAGTAATATATAAAGCTTTCCCAGGAGTTACGGAAGTGGTTATAGCTTATGCGTTGAGTGGCAATGGCATTTTAAATATGTTTGGAAAGTATATTCATGCAAGCAAATTGAAAATTACTGATTATGATAAAAATTATTTGAATGCAGTAGTATCAAAATTTCTTGCTGCCGACAAGCCTAAGCACTACATAGAGATATTTGAGTATATTCAAAAAGATGATAATGATTTATTAAACAAATTATTTATAGATGTTCCTTCTGCTATGTATTCGGTATTGGAGTATTTATTCCACGATAAGTATCAATTTAAGAGACCATATATAGCAAATTATAATGTTAATATAGAAAATCCAGAAGAACAAATTAAAGATATGATTTTGAATAGTGATGAAATAGTCATTTCTGATATTATGGAATTTGCCAAAGAATCTCACTATGATATATCCTCTATTTTAGAATTGTTGAATTCTTTTAATGATACGCATGCTTTGATGAATCAACAATATTTGGCTACATGGGATTTTCTAGGTATAACAGAGGAAATTGCTAATCAAGTAATTGAATTGTTGCAGGATAATGTCAATGAAACGGTTTTGGTTTCATCACTTGATTGTCTTCATAAATTACCCCAAATTTCAGCACCTTGGAATGAATGGCTGATATATAGTATTGTTTTGAAATGGAGTAAGGAATTAACTGTAGGTACGACATATAATCAATTCAGATTATCGGCACCTTTAATTGCTCCAGTAGGTAAATTAGATATTAGTGAATTTGCTGGAGTTGTTACTGAAACGCTAAAAGAAATATACACTATTGATAATTTGGATAATATCGATGATCTGATCGCAGAAGAAATTGATATTGATTTAGATATGGACGAGGATTGGATATGAATTTTAGAGATTTAGAAATTAAACAAAGTTATGTTAGTATGGGTCAGGATAGCATAGCAAAAGCTTTTCTAACTCCAGCTTTAAAATGTACAAAAGAATATAAAAGAAGCGTTGGATTTTTCTCATCTTCAGTTTTAGAACCAATTATTGATGGTATTGTTGCCCTCGCGAGAAATAATGGGCGAGTTCAATTGATTGCAAGTCCTCAATTAACCGCCGAAGACATTGAGGCTATTAATTTAGGATACGAAGCAAGAGAAAAAGTAATTAATAACTCTTTTACACGAGAATTTATGCGCGAAATCGAAATTTTTGATGACGCCAAACTTCAGTTATTAGCTACATTAATAGCGAGAGGAATTTTGGATATTAAGATTGCAGTAACTGAAACTTATGGTATTTATCACGACAAATTAGGTATTCTTACCGATTTTGATGGTAATATAATTGTTTTTTATGGATCAGCTAATGCTACGTTGAGTGGTTATCAACATAATTACGAGAAGATAAGAACCGCTAAAAGTTGGATTAATGAAGATAATGAAAGAATAGAAGACGAAATCAAAGAATTTGATTCTTTGTGGAATGGTACCAATGAATTCGTTAAAGTTTATGATTATAAAAAAAGTGCAGAATCTAATATTTTGCAAATGATAGAACAAAGAAAATCATCTTCGAGTCCAAAAAATCCCATAACATTGAGAGATTACCAGGAGCAAGCCATTGCATCCTGGGTCAATAACGGTTATCACGGATTTTATGTTATGGCAACAGGTACCGGTAAAACTTGGACAGCAATTTATTCTGCAAAAGAATTGCTTAAAACTCATTCTTCGATGATTGTGATTTGTGCTCCGTATAAACATTTAGTTAAGCAGTGGTGTGAAGATGTGGAAAAAGCATTTATTGATGCTAAAATAATCCTTGTTTCATCGGAAAATCCCAAGTGGGAGCAACAAATGACAGAAGCAATTATTAATAAGCGATATAATCCGGATAAACAGATCATAAT
Source organism: Eubacteriales bacterium (assembly GCA_045612715.1). Lineage (GTDB taxonomy): Bacteria > Bacillota > Clostridia > Oscillospirales > CAG-272 > RGIG4608. The sequence continues at coordinate 27,880 of JAZKZP010000125.1, read as the reverse complement.
TATTTCTACAATTGCTTCTTTCAACATGGATAGATTTCAAAACACACTGATAAAATCCAATGAAGATAAACTTTTGATTGTAGATGAAGCACATAGATTTACAAATCAATCAGAGGATGTTTCTTGTCAGTTTAAGTTTATGCTTGGTTTAAGTGCTACACCATTTAGTGGTACATCTGCAACTAAGGGTAAAGAATTAATGAACTTCTTTGGAGGACAAGTATTTAGCCTAACGATAGAAGATGCCCTTGAGAGAGGGTACCTTGTTCCATATTATTATCACCCGATATTTGTAGACAGTACGCAAGATGACGAAGAAAAATTCAATTATTTTAGTGCTCGAATAGCCTCTTGTTTCAGAAATGAAGTATGCATAGATCACGAGAAACTTGTTATAGCATTGAGAGGTAGATTGCGTGCCATCTCCATGGCAGAAGAAAAGCAGAAGTATATTATGAAAATAATAGATTCTGTTAAAGAGCAAGATCACGTTGTTGTATATTGCGGTGATGGTAGATTGTTCGATAACAATACCGGAGAGGAACTTAGACATATACAGTCTATAAAACGCGTTCTTTCTTCTGCTGGTTATAAGGCAAGTCAGTTTACTGCACAAGAAAATATGCATGAACGTATGGAGTTAGTCGATGCCTTTAACAAGGGAGAAATATCTGCGTTGACAGCAATAAGATGCTTGGACGAGGGTATTAATATTCCGTCAATCAAGAGTGCATTAATTCTTTCAAGCAACGATGATTATAGGGAATTTGTTCAAAGGCGTGGACGTATTTTAAGAACTTATAATGGCAAAAAAAGTGCGCACATATACGATGTAATAGTTTTGCCTTCTACAGAACTTACGGCATGGGCAAAAATAGAGTTTAGAAGATTTCGCGAATATGCTAAGCTTGCATTAAACTGGAATGAGTTAAAACCAGAATTTGAAAATTATTTATATCACTATGGTCTTAATTATTCGGACGTAGATGTGTACGATTATGAAGATGTGGAGGAAAAGTTAGATGAGTAATCAGAAAATAGTTAATAATTTAGTTTCCTTTATTGAAGAAAAAGAAAGACAACTTCAAGCTGAGAAGATGGTCGGTGAAAGTCAAGCGAAAAATGATATTGTAAAAGCAATACTTGACGAACTTGATAAGGAGGTTTCAAATGAGAATAAGTAAAATTGAATTTGAAAATTTCCGAAATTTTAAGGATTATGGACAAATCAAATGTTCAACTGATGGGAAAGTAACCATCATATACGGTAAGAATGGTGACGGTAAAACAACACTTCATCAGTTGTTTCAGTGGATTTTTTATGGACAGGTTCATTTCAACAAGACAACTACTGATAGACTATATAATCTTCAATTTGAAAGTGAGCAACCATACGGTGCGGTCTTTAATGTAATGGGCAGAATAGATTTTGAACACGATGGCGTTCAATATTCTTTGACAAGAACTCACAAATATAAAAAAGGGCTTGATGATTCTGAAAAGATAGCAGAAGATTTTGCTTTGAATCAGAGAGATGAAGACCACAACTGGAAGCGTATGGATCGCCCTAAAGAAGTAATCGAAAAGATGCTCCCATCCGGTCTTTCAGAATATTTCTTCTTTGACGGAGAGAGTATGATTGCCGACCTTAGAGTAAAAGGGAAAGACTCCGCGGGCAAACTTCGTAAAGCTTTATATTCAATGTTTGATCTTGATGTTATAGAGGCAGCGATTAACCATATAGGTAGAACTGATTTGAAAACCACCGTACTTGGCAAACTATACCTAAGCAAGGGTTCTGCTGCTAGTGGTAGCGAAATAGCTACTGCAAAATATAATATTGAGCAGGCACAAGCTCGTATTGAAAAATATACACTTCTTCAAAACAAGGCTATTGAAGAAAGAGAAGAGAAGAAGAGATTAATTACCGAAATATCCGAAAAAATAGGTAGTAGTAAGTCCAAAGCTGAATATGAGGCAAGACGAAAAGAGTTGCGTGCTCAGAGAGAACTTTTTATTCGCAACTCCGAAGCTCAACAAAAAGAATTTGGTGCTACTGTTCTTAATATGTATCCAATGCATTTAATGGCTAAAACCGTTGAGGATGCAAAAGAAAAGATTCATTTGAAGATAGAGCAAAGCAAATTGCCTAACGGTATCAACAAGCCATTAATTAATTATTTACTTCAAGATAGCACTACCGAATGTATATGCGGACAAGAGATATGTAGAGAGCAAAGAGAACATCTCAAAAAATATCTTGCTATGCTTCCGCCATCATATACATATTTGTACACAGAATTTACTCGTTCAGCACAAAGATGGAAACAGGGATATGATAAGAGTAAGGTTGAGGATCATATCAGATTAGTGCTTGAAAACAGTGAAAAGGCATATGAATGCGATGTTAAAATTAGGGAACTTGATGAGGCGGAAAAGAAGAGCCCGGATATAGAGCATCTCGTTATTGACCGCCAAAAGGCTGAAGCTGATGTTAAAGCTTTGGATACAAGAATTACTGAATTGGTTACAGAACTTAAAAAATTGGATATTTATCTTAAAACTTGGATGAAGAAATACGATGAGTTGACATCTAAGGTTGTTGCTGTGGACAAGATTAACCAAAAAATTGAGATAATGGAAAAGGTTCTTCAATATTTCCAAGACAGACTTGATAATGAATCTGTTGCATATAGTCAAAGACTTGAAGAAAACATTCAAGAGCTTATTAACGAAATGTTGACGAGTAAACGTAACGTTAGTGTAAGTAGAGAATTTTCTGTTCGTGTAACCGATAGCTTTGGAGATGAATCCAAGTCTGAAGGTCAATTTGCGGTTGTATCATTTGCGTATATCGGCGGTATTTTGAGAATGCTTCAAAGCGAAGAAAATCTTAATGCTAAAGAATATCCTTTGGTGCTCGACGGTCCATTTTCAAAACTTGACCCTGACCAAAGACAAAATGTAATTGATGCAATTCCACAGTTTGCTCCACAAGTTATTTTGTTCTCTAAAGACGATTTACACGAGATTTTCGCTCAAGAAAATATCGGCAGAGTTTATACCATCGTAAGTAATGAAGAAAAGAATATTGCAAAGGTAGAGGAGGGACATTTATGGAAATAACCACAGATGTAGCTTTGAGAGGCGTAGATTGGGATAAGGCAATAGATGCTCTTGCTCCATTATTTAAGCCAAGAGTTCAATATAGCATATATATGCTTTCAATGTCCATAGGCATCATGTATGATAAAAGAATTGCATCAGATGAGGAATATACTCACTCGGTTCCGAGAAATGTAATTCAAAATAATGATAATGGTAGACTTGATTTTATGTTTCAAGCAGCAATTTTATCAACTGCCACCGAAAACCTCACTGAAGATGAGCGTCTTGAATTAGCTTTTGGTGAAAAAACTGAATTCAAGAAAATAGATTTCTTGACACAGTTCGCTAATTTCGGTGTAACTAAACTTGCCGAGCAAATCGGGGCTACACCTCTTGAATCAATGGAGAATATTAAAAACTTTCTTTCTTCAACAGTAGAAGGTAACAATTTTGATATTGATGCATTGTCAGATGATATTCTTTTAGATGAAATGTAATTAATTCGTATGAATTTATCATATCGCGATTACTTGATGTTTAGCATTTGTGATATAAAAAACAATAAACGCCGACGTGCTTAACGTGGAAAGGAAAAATTTATGAGTAATATTAATGATTTTATTATTGAAGATGGTGTGTTGAAAAAATACACTGGTAGTGATACCGAAGTAGTAATTCCGGAAGGAGTAACAAAAATTGATAAAAATGTATTTTTGAGTAACAGATCTTTAACAAGTGTACAAATCCCAAATTCTGTAACCGAAATAGGGAAATTCGCTTTTAGAGATTGCCAATCATTAACTAACATAGATATTCCAAACTCTGTTACTCAACTTGGAGATTATGCATTTGCTCAAACTGGATTAAAAAGTGTTGTTATTTCTGGTTCTATGGGTACAATTAGCAAATATGCTTTCTTTGGATGTGAAAAGTTAACTGAAGTTGTGATTCCCATTTCAGTTACTCGAATTGGGGAAAAAGCTTTTGCATATTGTACTTCTTTGGAAAATATAACTATTCCAAATTCTGTAAAACGTATTGATAGCGAGGCATTTCACTGGTGTTCTTCTTTAAAGAGTATTGATATTCCTAAGTCTGTAACTAAATTGGGTGATCAAGCTTTCTTCCTGTGCCAGTCTTTGACCAATGTAACTTTACCCAACTCATTAAAAATCCTTGATCTAGGATTATTTTGTGCGTGTGAATCGCTTTCTGAAATTGTTATTCCTGATTCTGTTGTTGAAATTAGCAAAGGTGCATTTAGTAAATGCAAAAAATTGACCCATGTACATATTCCTAACTCGGTAACTATTATCGGAAATGAGGCTTTTGAGGGGTGCAAATCTTTGGCATGCATAACATTGCCAGAATCTTTAACTAAGATTGAAGCGGATGCTTTTAAAAATTGCAAATCACTAACGACCATTACCATACCTAATGCCGTGCAGTCTATCGGGTCGGGGGCATTTTACAAGTGCGAATCACTTGGAAATGTAGTTGTAACTAATAGTGAGACGCAAATCAGATCAGATGCATTGGCAGGGTGTAAAAACGCTAAAATTATTCGATAATTTGTAAATGATAATTTGGAGGAATCATATTAGGGGACATTAGAAATGAGCAAAACTAATGATTTTATTATTGAAGATAATTTATTAATAAAGTACAAAGGAAAAGGTACGGAAGTTGTTATACCAGACGGAGTTACTTGTATTGGTACAAAGGCATTTGCAGGTTGTGGAAAAATAACTAAGATAATTATTCCGAACTCTGTTAAAAGAATTGATACAGAAGCCTTTTTGGGGTGTGATTTATTAAAACAAATAGAAATTCCAAACTCTGTGGATTATATTGGTTCTAAAGCCTTTGCATGGAGTAGGTTTGAAAGTATAGAAATTCCTGACTCAGTGAGTCACATTGGATGGGGTGCATTTAACAGATCTATATATCTAACTACTGTCAAGATTCTTGCCGATGTAGAGTTAGATGACTTGGGCACATTTGAATACTGTCATGCATTAAGAGATATTTACGTTTTGGGTAGTTTAGGATTAAACTCGTTGTGGAGTATATCACCTAAGACAAAAATATATAGAATTACAGCACCCAAGCTTCCTTGGAAAACAATAAAACGTGTTAAATTGATGCTTCCTGCTGCAAGAGGTTATCTTAGCTATCCTGAAGTATATACAAATGCGGATCCGGAAATGGTTAAGTATATCGGATCTCAAAAGAAAAGATTATTAGAAGAAGTTTTTGTAGAAGATATGGTGCAAGCAATACATGTATATGCTCAACATGGCTACATAACTGCAAAAAACTTTAATAGTGCTTTTTTTGAGCCGGCTCTAAAAGCAGGAGCAAAGCAATGTGTTGCATATCTTTTGGATTGGAAAAATAATAACTTGTAAACAAAAAATAAAGGGGAAAAATACGAGTATAAATACGACTATAGCAATATATTAAGCTATACAACTATTTTAAAGGGAGGTGTTGCGTGATGAACGAGGATCTATTAAAAATTGAAAAACTTGCTGAAGATATATTACGCTTATCACGCAACACTTTGGCAATCAATATGCGCTTTTTGGATTTGGCGATAGCTGAGCTAAATCCTCAAAGCACAAACAAGGTATCATTTGCCACTGATGGTAAGTATTTGTATTATAATCCAATATATATACTTAAACGCTATTCAGCTGAACACTACATTGTAACAAGAGATTATTTGCATACATTGTTACATTGTTTATATAGACATAATTTTGTTAATGAATTATTAAATCCTAATATATGGGATTTGGCTTGCGATATAGCCGTAGAAAATATTATCAACGAGCTTGATATGACTTCAATATATGCAGCTAGAGCTAACAAGCAGAACGACATTATTTCTTTGTTGAAAAAAGAATTGAAGCATCTAACTGCAGAAAAAATTTATCGATATTATTTAGATAAAAAAATAAATGATGATGAAATAAGGAAAATAAGAGATCTTTTCTTTGCTGATGATCATTCTATTTGGTATTTGCCTGATGATTTATTACCAGGTAGTAATCATACTGCTGGAGGAGATCATTCGAACGAAAGAGAAGAAACTAGTGGAAACAACGATTGTGGAGAACCTAATGAGGATTCGTCATATGATCAATCCAACAACGAGGGAAAATCAGGCAATAAGGAATTAGAAGAACGTTGGAAAGAAATTTCCGAGCGTATGCTTCAAGACCTTGAAACTTTCTCAAAAGAGCAAGGAGACAAAGCCGGAAGCATGATGCAAAATCTTAGGGAAGTGAATCGTGAGAAATATGATTATACGACCTTCTTAAAGAAATTTGCTGTGATGGGCGAGGCAATAAAGATAAATGATGACGAGTTTGATTATGTCTTCTATACTTATGGACTCAAGCTTTATAAAAAAATGCCTCTTATTGAGCCACTTGAATATAAGGATGTTAAAAGAATTCGCGAGTTTGCGATTATTATAGATACATCTGGTTCCGTTTCAGGTGAGCTTGTGCAGACGTTCATTAATAAAACATATAACATTTTGAAAAATACTGAGAGTTTCTTCTCGAAAATTAATCTATATATAATCCAATGCGATGCTAAAATTCAAGAAGTTGTTAAGATAACATCGCAAAGGGAATTCGATGATTACATAAAAAATATGCAGCTGCACGGTTTTGGTGGCACGGACTTTCGTCCAGCTTTCAATTATGTAAATGAACTTGTAAAATCAGGCGAATTAACTCGCCTTAAAGGTGTTATTTATTTTACGGATGGATGGGGCATATTCCCGGAAAGAAAGCCAAATTACGATGCCGCATTCGTCTTTATTCGCGAAGATAATTTTAATCCTAACGTGCCTCCGTGGGCAATCAAACTTGTGCTTGATAAAGAAGAAATATAAAACAATAAGGAGACATTAAAATGAGCAACATCAATGATTTCGTAATTGAAGATGGTATTTTAACAAAATACGTAGGCAAAGAGACTGAAGTGGTTATTCCGGAAGGAGTTACTGAAATCGGCTCAAGGGCATTTGCGGGATGTGAGAAACTAAAAAAAGTTACAATTCCGGAAACGGTAACCAAAGTAGGAAGCGAAGCTTTCAAAAACTGCAAACAATTGCCTGTGGAATTTCGCATTTATAACTATACGGCTCGAAAAGGTGTGATTTTCAACTACGATGATATGGAAACGCCTATCGTCAACGGTATAGATAAAGGTGAAATTTATAACTCTTTAAAGGATTTTCGAGTAATTGAAGAAGACAAGCATTTTTACTTGGGTAATGACAACAATCCATATCTTGTTTTTTGTGGACACAGAGATGCCGAGAACAGAAAAAGGTGTAAGATCACTATCAATCCTCGTACCAGGTACATAGACGTTTTGTATTCGATAAAATTTCCCAAGGCACACTGCATATTGGAATTTTATCTTATGGATGAATTGGTTTGGCTTAACGAAAGCTTTAAAGTATTGTCAGCCGACTTAAAACAAAAATGTGTGGAGTCGTTTTTGCGTCTGTATAACGATGGCAAAGAAATCGAAAAATCTGTTGTAGATGCATATAAGAAGTACATTGTTTCTCAAAGGAAGAAATACTATACAACCGTTCACACAAATCTCGCAATGTTACGTTTTATGACTAGCAATGATATAATTGAAAAAGCGGTTTGCGGTAAAATTTTTGAAGAAGTGCAGAAAACTAAAAATGCCGAAGCAATAGCTACAATGCTTGCATATATGGAAAAGCAAGGCATTGTAGCAGAACAAAAAGATAAGAGTGCATCAAAGCTTGACTTAGATGCGCCCGAAGGTATCGTGCTCACTCCCGAAGAAGCCAAGCTTGATTGGATGTACTCTTCTGTTGAGCTCGATGACGGCACAAAGGGGATCGCGATAGATTCGTATAAGGGAAGGGATACGATTGTAACTATACCTTCTAAAATTGGCAAAAAAACTGTGCTCTACATAAATGCATGGGCGTTTTCTCCAAAGAAAGAACGCCTTACAGCTCAGGCTAAACGAGAGCGCCTTAGTATTAAAGAGGTTGTTATACCAGAGGGTGTTGTTGGCTTGGAATACGATGCATTTAATGGTTCTAACGTTGAAACTGTTAGACTGCCATCATCACTCAAAGAAATAGGAAACGGTGCATTTGCGTCGTGCGAAAAACTTAAGGAGATTAAAATCCCCGAAGGGTGTGTATTTGGAGGAAGCTTTGTAGGATGCAAGCTTCTTGAAAATAGCAGTAAAATGGTAGTTATAAACGGCAAACTTGATTCCTGCAGCTCAACCAAAAAGACGTCTATACAAATCCCCAAAACTGTTACCGAGATATGCAAATATGCTTTTTACGAGTGTGAAAATTTGAAAGAACTTGTTTTTCATAAAAACGTGAAAAAAGCATCGTCATGTATTACAAGCAATTGGTGGAGTAAGCCAATTACTCTTACAAGGGATGGCGGTAAAAAAACGCTTGTTATAGTTGCTCCGGCGGGTTCTTTCGGCATTGAATATGCAAAGGAAAACGGATTAGAGTTTAAAGAAATATAAAAACGAATATCATAGGGAGTCGTTATGGACGTTAAAGAATTCATAACTGCCGATAATGTTCAAAAGCATGAGAATTATCGCGAACAGTTTGTAAGACTCAAAAGAGCTCTTGCATCGGGGTTTTATCTTGAGGCTATATTCATAGAGTATACCATAATCGAAGATAGAACTGAGTCCATTATTCGTCACGCAGGGAAGTGGGAGGCGTATTTAAAGAAACGAGGTCGTTATCAAGTAACTTTGGATTCCAAGATTGCTTATATACAAGATTTTGCTCGCGAAAAGAAATCAATCGCGCACAAATATTTTTCTGACACTTTAATGGATGAAATATTAGAGTGGAAAGAAGATCGAAATCGCTTAATTCACGCGCTTTTGAAACAAAGCTTAACGGCAGAAGATGTGTCTAAAATCGCCCGCACAGGAGAGCGACTGACTAAAGAAATCCGAACCAGAGCAACTAATTTCAGCAGAGCTGTTGAAAGAAAAATTAAGACAATAAAAGGAGAATCAAAATGAGCAACATTAATGATTTTGTAATTAAAGACGGTGTTTTAGTCAACTATCTGGGTTTTGATACTGAAATTGAAATTCCTGATACGGTGACTAAAATCGGGGACTACGTCTTTCAGTCGTCTTTTTCGCTGGTTAGTGTTAAGATGGGAAACGCGGTTACAGCGATTGGTGAATCGGCATTTTACGGTTGTACGTCACTTACGAGCATCGATATTCCTGATTCTGTAACAAGTATTGGAAAACACGCATTTTTTGGTTGCAAGGCTCTATCACAAATAGATATTGGAACTAGGATAACGGAAATTGCAGAGGGTACATTCCATAACTGTTCATCGCTTACAAATATTCGCATTGGAGAATCGGTCAAGGAGATTGGAGCATCTGCATTTTGGGGCTGCAAATCACTCGAAAACGTGACAATTAACGATTCTGTTACGAAAATTGGGAACGGTGCATTTGCGAGCTGCAGTTCACTTGTAAGTATAACCATACCTAACTCTGTAACAAAAATAGAAGCAGAGGCCTTTAAAGATTGCATAGCCCTTTCACACGTATCAGTAGGAAGCAATGTAACCAAACTTTCTTTAGGCATGTTTTGGGGATGCTCTGCACTCAAAAATATCATTATTGGAGAATCAATAAAAGAAATAGATGAAGCGGCGTTTCTCGAGTGTAAAGCTCTTGATACTGTAACGATAGGCAACTCTGTGACAAAGATTGGAAAACGTGCATTTGCAGATTGCAGCTCACTTGTCAATATTAGCATTCCCGATTCTGCAATAAAGATAGAAGAAGAGGTATTTTGTGGGTGTTCGTTGCTTTCTAATGTCAGTATTGGAAGTGGTGTAACAAAAATTGCATCATCCACATTCAAAAATTGCACTTCCTTGGCAAATATTGTTATTGAAGGATCTATAAAAGAAATTGGTCAAATGGCATTTGAAGGATGTGAAGCGCTTCATTCTATAAGTATAGGCAACTCTGTGACAAAGGTTGGAAAACGTGCATTTGCAGGTTGTAGCTCACTTGTCGATATTAGCATTCCCGATTCTGTAATAAAGCTTGAAGATGAGGCGTTTGATGGTTGCAAAGTGCTTTCCAATATAGTGCTTGGAAACAGCATAACAAAAATAGCACCCTATACCTTTAGAAAGTGTATTTCTCTAACAAAAATTATTATTTCGGATTCAGTAAAAGAAATCGGAGCCTATGCATTTGGTCATTGCGAGGCTCTTGAAGAAATTACCATTGGCAGCTCGGTAGCTAAAATTGATATATTGGCGTTTTATGGATGCAGTTCAATTAAAAGCATTTATGTAAGGGACAATAAATCTTATCAATCTATTGACGGTAGCTTGTTTGGCAAAAACGGAAAGGCCTTGGTTAAATATGCTTGCGGTCGTTCAGTGCCGACCTATACTATTCCTGCCAGTGTGGAAGAGATTGCTGATTTTGCATTCTACGGTTGTAATTCCATTAAGAAAATTGCTATCGGAGCTTCTGTCAAAAAATTTGGCTCTTCTGCATTCGGTTTGCTGGGTAACGCTAATATTGAAGAAATAACTGTGGAAGGTGCATTGAATGATGAGGCATATGTAATGCTTTCAAACCTAAGCAGCCTTCGCATTCTTACAGCTCCAAAAATACCATTTGAAGTTGTAAAAAAATATAAATTAATATTGGCTGCAGCAATAGGATATATGAAAAACCGTGAGCTTTTTAGAAGCAACGTCCTGACTCAAGAGTATGAAAAATATCTCATATCCCAAAAGAAAAATGTTTTACCTTATATCTTTGAAACGGATAACGCAGAGTGTTTGGACTTCTACGCGCAAACAGGAGTGATTTCTTCTAAAAACTTTGATGCAGAATTTTTCAAACCGGCGCAAGATCTGAAAGCTATAAATTGCATAGCATTTTTGTTGAATTGGAAAAATGAGAATAGAAAATAAAAACGAGTGTGATTGATTATCCGAAACGAATCGAGATAGCATTACTACCTGTGTAGAATATTATGAGGCAAAAATGAACATTAAAGAAGCAAAACAACAAATAAAGAACGCGATGACCGCGTATTTTACAAAAAATGAATTTGGTGATTACGTGATTCCGATAGAAAAACAGCGCCCCATCTTTTTGATGGGTGCGCCCGGAATCGGTAAAACCGCCATTATGGAGCAGGTGGCTGCTGAACTAAATGTGGGACTTGTGTCCTATTCTATGACGCATCATACGAGACAGTCGGCTCTCGGGTTGCCGTTTATCGTAAAGAAAAATTACGGCGGGGTGGAATATGATGTTTCCGAATATACCATGTCTGAGATCATCGCCTCGGTTTACGATATGATCGAGACCACAGGGCATAAAGAGGGAATACTCTTCCTTGACGAGATTAATTGCGTGTCCGAGACTCTCGCTCCCGCTATGCTCCAATTCCTGCAGTACAAGATTTTTGGAATACATACCGTGCCGAAGGGCTGGATTGTCGTTACTGCAGGTAACCCTCCCGAGTACAACAACTCAGTGCGTGAATTTGACATTGTAACATGGGACAGACTTAAGCGAATTGACGTCGAAGCAAACTACGAGGTATGGAAGGAATATGCCGTAAACTCGGGTGTTCACGCTTCAATCACTACATATCTTGACATCAAAAAAGGCGATTTCTATAAGGTAGAAACCACCGTTGACGGTAAGAACTTTGTAACTGCACGCGGCTGGTCGGATCTTTCGGATATGATCAAGCTTTACGAAAAGAACAATATCAAAGTTGACGGAAAGCTTGTGTCGCAGTATTTGCAGGATAAGAAGATCGCAAAGGAATTTGCAATCTACTACGATCTTTATAACAAGTACAAGTCGGATTATCAAATCGGTGAAATTCTTAGCGGCAAGAATGTGGATGATATCGTTTCTCGTGCGAAAGCTGCAAAGTTTGACGAGAGAATCGCTCTTATCGGACTGTTACTTGATGCTATTTACAAATTTACATCGGAAATATATAGTACAGAACTATCACTTAAACTATTGACTACCGAGCTTCGCAATCTTAAGATGATGCTGATGCGTGATCCTGTCGAAAAAGTATTTGATACTATCATTAAGAATGCAAACGGAGTGCTTGAAAAGGGCAAACATGCTTCTTCTATGAGTCGCGATGATATCTATGCATATAATTCCTTGATCAGTATGCTTGAAGAAATCAGAAAGGCGGTTGTAACATATTCACCCAGCAATGCAGACGACGCATTCAAACTTGTTAAAAAAGCGTTCGATGTAAAGGTGAAGTCTCTTAAGGATATGAGCATCGTTGCACAGGGCAGGCTGTCAAACGCATTCAAGTACCTTGAAAACGCCTTTGGAGACGGGCAGGAAATGCTCATCTTTGTAACCGAACTTACCATAAATCGTTACACTGCGTCTTTTATCAGCCGTTACGGTTGCCCCGAGTATTTTGAACATAATAAAGAGTTATTGCTCTATGAAAGACATAAGGATATAATAAGGGAAATTGAAATTTTGAATATAGAGGTATAAAGGAGAAGTGCCATGAGCGAAGTTAAAACTTTGTCAGACGGTAGTTTGATGAATGAAGAAAATTGCATGTATATGTATCGTGGCACTAAAATTAACGGAAAGCCTATAATTCCAAAAGGCGTTGAGGACATTTCTGCGTTTACACATTCTAACCCCGATATCTACAACGAATACGAAGGTGGATACTACTTGGGAACTGAAGAAAATCCTTATAAATATTTCTGCAAGAAAACTCGTTCACACGCTTGCCAAGATGCAAGTCCGAGAGGTGTATAAATTTCATCGATTGACCTCCAATGTTTGATACTTATATTATATCAAATATTAGTTAAAAATTCAAGGCAATTTACCAGAAAGAAAAAAGAAAAATGTATTGTTTGCGTTTTTATTCTTGAAAAATAACTTTTTTTATGGTGAAATATTTTTAAGCGATTACAACTAAACTGATTTACCCAATCTTAAGTTATATTTAAATCGATATTTTCATTTAGGAGGAAAAAATGAGTCAAAATAGCAATAATATTGTTGTAAAAAGCACTTTGCCTAGAACTGCCTCTGCAGAGGATAAACTTAACGAAATAATCAATCAATTACAGAAAAAATATCAAGGCAGAACCGTCTATTTTTTATCGGAAATAAAAAAAGAAAACAGAGAAGTAAATTTTGACACTGTAGGAAAATGGGCAAAAGAAGCTAAAAATGTAACCTTAACCGATTACTTGGTTTCAAAAGGTATCCTTACTCCTGCTCAATATTTTGATATCGTGGAAAACGATATTTCCGTAGAGGACTTAAAGGGTAAAAAATGTTGCGCCTTTTGTTACGACGGAAGCATCTCCACTTCTTTGCAAGATAATCTCTCTAAATGTGGTGCTATTATTGTTCCCCACGATAGTAACAAAATAGATTATGTTTGTGGAGCTGGACTTGACAAAGTTTTAAAAATTCCTCCGGATAATCGCAAAGAAGTTTATTCTTTGTTTAACAGAAGGGATAACGGGGAATTGAAATTTGAAGTTGTGGCATACGGTTTTCAATATAAAGTAGAAGCATATATTAAAAGTCTTATGTTGACACAAGAAGAAAGAACCGCTCTCGGTATATCCATATACAATCAACCTCAAGAACTTTTTTATGACTATGGATATACCTTCAAGAACAACATTAATCCTAAAGATATTCCACAATATGATGCAAGTAAACATTACTGGTCGCTAAATTATTTTTATGATTGGTATGGGGCATCAGGCGGTGAAATTAGGGGAACTCTTGACTCTTATTGCACAATTGATTGTGAGGACTCGGCAGATAAAATCAAACGAAATTTCTCTGTTTTTTCTGATTTGTGCAATAGAATTGAAGATAAGCAAATACAAAGTTATATCAGCAGAAAAGCACATACATTAAAAAACGAATCTAAAAAAAGCATGATTTTAGCTTCGCTAGGTTATATTTCCGATTTTGAAGGCTGTTGGTGTATAGTTTTGAATGCAGGAAAAGGTGATACTTTCACCATAAAGCTTCAAAAAATCAAGATGCTATCCCATTGGGATGATTTCGACTATGCGCTTAATAAACTTGAGGAGAATGGAATACCCGCGACGTTGTGTTCTATAATTGAAGGTCATATCAATGATTATGCATTTAGAAATATGCCAGGATATATATGGATAGATAATCCATTGGGCGTGATCCCCCAAGGGGCGTTTGCTAATGATCCGAGCATAAAATATGTCGAAATGTCAGACAATGTGAACAAAATTGATTTTAATGCCTTCAAAAATTGCGAAAACCTGGAATCCGTTAAAATTGGTGGGGCGGTTGAAGAAATAAATTCAGCAGCTTTTTCCAACTGTTGCAATTTGAAAAACGTAATAATACCTTCATCGGTAAAAGTTATAGGACATGGGTGTTTTAAGGATTGTTTGAATTTAAGCGAAGTTTCATTTGAAGGTGAGTCTCGTTGCGAAACCATTGAAATGAACGCTTTTTCGGGTTGTAAATTATTAAGCTCTATAACCATTCCGCCTTCCATTAAGACAATTGGAGAAAAAGCATTCTGTGATTGCTCTTCTTTGGTTAGCATTAAGTTTAATGCCCAGTCTGAATGTAGTTCTATCCATAGCCGCGCTTTTTCCGGTTGTCTGTCATTGTCTGATATTAACGTTCCAGATTCGGTTTTAATATATGAAAATGCATTTGAAAAATGTGATTTATTGAAGGAGAAGCTTGTATCCCAAAATAGCGATGGCGTATTGGCGGCAGCCATATTAACTCCCCCCCTTACAGAAGCAGCATGCCGAAACATTTTTAATTACGAGTCGAATTATTATACAATCATTATAACAAAATTCAAATCCACAGATTCTATTGTTGAGATACCGGCCACAATTGGAAATTCTGTAGTTGGAAAGATAGGTAAAAATGCTTTCGCAAATTCACTGGTTACAGAAATAACCATCCCGAAGACGGTTTATGACATAGCAGCATCAGCATTTGATAATTGTAAAAACTTGAAACGTGTTTATATGCATGCCGACATTGATGAATTCGGAAATTGGTTTGATAATTGCTCAGAGCTTACTGAATTATTTATTTCTAAAAAGATTGAAAAAATTGCAGAAAAAGCTTTGTGCGGATGTCTCAAGCTTGACAAAATTTCTATTGATCCTCAAAACAAGCACCTAATGGTTATTGACAACGCAATATACTCTGATGACGGTAAAACCTTACTCAGATGTCTCCCCGGAATTGCACAATCTGTTTTTCATGTGCCAATGGGGGTTACAAAAATAGCCAATAGTGCTTTTTACGGATGCGTTAATCTGACAAGCATAATTTTGCCGAACAGTGTAAACACGATAGGATCCAGTGCTTTCGAGGGATGTGTAAAATTAACAGATGTTATGATTCCAAACTCTGTAATAAAAGTTGGTTTCTCTCTATTCAAAGGATGTGCAAGCTTAACTAATGTAACAATCCCATTTTCTATAGAGAGAATTGGCGATTGGATGTTTTCAGGGTGTAGCAGCATTAAAGAAATCACGTATACTGGAACCCATGAACAATGGAATCGCATATACTCTTCTATATATAAGAATCCTGCTCCGTTGCCATTTGTCATTCATTATTCAGATGATTCTGATGCCTTGTAACATAGTCATATATACTTCAGTACACTATATATTGAGAAAGTACGAACATAAATAATTGTACGACAGGTTTCAATCCCCCAAACCATTTTGCTAAAAGGGTTGGGGGATTGAAACCTTTGTTGACGTCTAGATACACTCTTGAAAGACTGCTTTTCTTGTTGACATAATGGGTTAAAAATGGTATACTATTAGTGTCAACTGATAGGAATTTTTCCATTTTTGTAATACGCTATGAAGCTTTTAGAGATTGAGATTTTATCAAAAGAAGGAGAAGAAAAAATGATTCATTTTGAAGGCATAGAACATTGCTCGTGCGAAATATCTTTCGAGTGGGCGATAATCAAACTAGAGAAGAACGAGTGCGTTTTTGGAGAAGTGGACAAGTTAAATAAAAATGTTTGTGGAATGATAGAGATTCCAAACGGTTATGGTATAACGCTAAAATGTCCAAACTGTTGCAAAAAGATATTTGTTGTTAGAGATCAATAAAATTAATATCCTTGCGAAAATTCTTATTTAGAACATCAAAAATGTAAAAAACAGAAAATGCCGAGCCAAGCCCATATGGGAAGGTGTAACGACTGGACACGGAGCATCCCACGCGGATGAAGGCACAGTCTGAACTTACAGGCGACTGTAAGAGCTACGCAGAAATGACGTAGCCTCCGCTTCGGCGGTGTAACAATCTTGAGCAAGTAGTATGAATAATACCAAAGTGAACACCTCAGCCGAATGCGCTTGGGGTAAATAGTTTCTCATTTCACTATTTAAAAAAGGAATTGATGGGCTATGTGGTTATGCAACCAAATAGATTAAAAAAAGAAAAAATGCATCGCGCAAAGAAAAATCACCCAGCAAGCGCGTTTTAAAATAGCTGGCCCTGACAATTTTACTTTTGGCTATTCTTGGCTTGTAGGTAGCAGGAAGTTTATTAATTACAAGCTGCATTGATAGGTTAGCTGTGACCGAAATCAATGAAACACAAAATAACAGCTCCGACAATGAGGAGGTGAACAGTTGCCTCCCCGTACAGCAATGTATGGAAAACAACTCCGTAAATTCGGCAAACATCTGTTACTAGCGGTGGGCTTCGGCTCGCCGCTTAAGTTTTATGACCTATATTATTTAGCAAATTATATTGACTTTTTTTGGGTGATGTGATATACTTAAGTATATACTTTAGTATGTTGGAGGCAATATGGAATTTAGTTATAGTTTCCCGGCTGTAAAGGGAGTTCAAGCGGGAAGAGAATATTATATTACAATGGTTCCGCTCAAGCTTTTGTCTAAACTTTTTCCAAGCGAAGATGATATTGTGGCACCTGAACACAGGGCACAAAGAAGAATTAACGAAACTCGCATACCGGATATTAAAAAATATATTTTAGAGAACCGAGATACATATGTATTTTCCGCTTTATCTGCTTCCATAGACGGTAATTTTAGTTTCGTGCCTTTGGGCGATAATATGGGAACATTGATTGTAGATATGGATTCTGTATTTCTTATCAATGATGGGCAACATAGAAAAGCTGCAATTGAGTCAGCTATGTTGGAAGACGAAACATTAAAAAACGAAACTATTTCTATAGTGTTTTTTGCGGATAATGGTCTTGCGCGTAGCCAACAGATGTTTACTGATTTGAACAAACACGCCGTTAAAACTTCTAACTCCTTGGCAACGCTTTATGATTCTCGAGATGCATTGGCGGTGGCAACACGAAAAGTGATTGTGGCTGTACCGTTCTTTAAGAAGTATACCGATCTTGAACGTGATATTTTGGGTAAAAATTCGAGCAACTTGTTTACTTTGAATATGATTTATAAAGCCAATCAAAAAATTATTCGTAATGAAGAATGTAATGAGGAATTTATTGATTTTTTGATTTCATATTGGAACAATGTCGCTGACAATATAAACGAATGGCAAGAGGTTATGTCACGCGAACTAACAAAAAAAGATTTGAGAGAAAACTATATTATCACTCTTGCGATTACTTTAACAGCACTTGGTAAGCTTGGAAGACATTTTTATGAGAATAAAGATATCGATATGACCACTTGCCTAATAAGACTTAAAGAAATTGACTGGTCAAGAACGAATTACGATAATTGGCTTGGAAGAACAATAAGAGAAAATGGCAAGGTTATGAATAGCGAAGAGGCTATTACACTTACCTGTGCCAAAATCAAACAACTCATAGGAGTTTCGCTAACTAAAGACGAGTTAGCTAAAGAAACGCAAAGATAGGAAGACATATTATGCAATATACAGGTGAATTTGAAATATACGAACAGATAATACAAGAAATGTCTATTGTATATCGTCACGATAAAAGACCGTGGTTGATTGGATATAGTGGAGGCAAGGACTCCACCTTGTTGTGTTGTCTTGTGATGGAGATGCTTCAAAGATTATCTCCGAAAGAAAGAAATAAAACAGTATATATTGTTTCATCGGATACAATGGTGGAAAATCCAATTGTAAAGAACTATATGCACAAAATGTCTTCTATGATAAATGAAATCGGAGCAAATCTTAATGTTAGAGCCGATATTATTTATCCCAAAACTGAGGATACGTTTTGGAGCAAGGTAATTGGATTGGGTTATCCAACACCGGAGGCACCTGGCTTTAGGTGGTGTACGGAGCGTTTGAAAATCCACCCAATGAACAAATACACATTGGATACCATCAAAAATAATGGCGAGGTTGTTTTGCTTTTGGGTGTAAGAAAAGCGGAAAGTACTTATAGAGCAAACAATATACGTTCAAGAGAAATTGAAGGTAAACTTTTAATACCTCACACAGATATAGAAAATGCTTATGTATACAATCCATTGACGGAAATACCCAACGAAGATGTTTGGAAATTCTTGCTTAAGGGTGATGCAAAAACTCCTTGGGGCTCTGACAATAAGTATCTATTTTCTCTTTACCAAGGTGAAAATTTGGGTGAAGAACAGAGCGTTATTGGTGAGGTGGATAAAGACAAAATTGCAGTAACCGGCAATTCAAGATTTGGTTGTTGGATTTGTACAATGGTAAAAGAAGACAAGTCTTTGAAGGCTTTCATTGACAGAGGTGAAACTTGGCTTGTGCCGTTAAGAGATTTCAGAAATTGGCTTGTTGAATTAAGAGCAACCCCTTCTGCTCGTGAAAATAAACGCAGAAATGGACAAGTTTATGTAAAGGCTGATGGACAGTTTGGTCAAGGTCCCTTTACTATGGAAGCCAGAATTGAGATTTTGAGACGTTTGCTCGAGCTTGAAACACAATGTGGATTTGAATTGATCACGTTAGAGGAGCTTAAATATATCGATAAAACTTGGGACGAAGAAGGAGATCTATCTCGCAGAACGCTTGTAGATATGTATTACAATATCAAAGGCAAAAAGTTACCCTGGGACGACTACAAGGTACCGGTTTTTGATGAAGAAGTGATAGACGAGATCAAAAAGCAATGTGAAGAAAATGATGTCGAATTTGAATTGATTTCTAAGTTAATAGTAGAAATTGAGGCCAACAAAAATTACACCAAGAATAGTCGCGTAACCAAGGCATTCGATCGTATAATGAACCAAGGTTGGATACACTATAATTCAATTCAGAAAGGTATGAACAATGAAGATAAATAGTATAACTCTTGAGAACTTCGGTTCATACGAAGGTATAACCACATTTGATACAAGAGAAGAAAACGGTAAAAATATAATACTTATTGGTGGAAAGAATGGCGCCGGCAAAACCACTTTGTTCAATGCTATGAGACTTTGCCTATACGGTTTTATGAGTATGGGATATAAAAACCACAATGTGTATTATTCGAGAGCCGTAACCAAATTTATCAACAATACAGCTAAAATTACTAAGCCTACTAAAGCCGGTGTATATATGGATATATATATTAGCAATGGTCACGAGCTGGATAGATATTTGTTACAAAGGTCTTGGGTTTTGTCCGATACACTTGCAGAGGAATATAAGGTTATTAAAAACGATGTGGAATTGACATCGGAAGAAATAGCAGATTTTGATAAATTTTTGCTTAACATAATCCCGCCAGAATTGTTTAACTTATATTTTTTTGATGGTGAAAAAATAGCAGACTTTTTCCTTGATGAAGGAAGTAATGCCAGAATTAAAGCAGCCTTTTTAACACTTTGCGGATATGATACTTTTGACATTATGAGCAAAAACTTCAAGAGATTGAGTTTGGCTAACTCCGGTTCATCTGCAAGTGCATTGGGCGAATATTTGGGAGCTAAAGTTAAATATCAGACTGCGCATAATGATTATCAAATTACAAAATCAGAATATGACAAGTGTATTATAGATGCGGCAAACTGTGAAGCTGATATTAAGGAGTTGGATAGTAATTACGCTCGAAGTGGTGGTGTATCTCAAGCCGAGTGGAATGAATATTTAGCGGAGTTGAAACTTGAAGAGAAAAAACGTGAAGCCAATAATGCTTGGATAAAGAAAATTGCTAACGAATATTTGCCATTTTTGATTATAAAGGATCAGGTGGCCGCGGTAGAAAAACAATTGCTTGAAGAAAACAACAACCGCAAATATAGTGATTTTTGCGAAGTTTTGGAGTCATCTTTGGTTAAAGATGCAGTAATAAGATTGTCTGGTAAGCAATCCTTGTCTGAAATTAAATCTTTAGCTTATGCTGAGTTTGGTAACAAAAGTGCTCAAATATTGGACCTCTCGTTTGAGAGTGGAGCATCAGTTTTGTCATCTACCAAAGATATCTTAAGCTTTGACGAAGAAAGAATTATTAAAGTCAAAAAGGCAATAAAATCATCTATCAACAAATCCGCTAAGATCCGTAAAAAATTAGATGAATGCAATATCGACTCGGTACAAAATTATATGCAGCAAAGAAATGAATTGCTTGAAAAACAAACTGAGCTGCTTAATGAAAGAATACGTTTATCAGAATTGCTTCTTGAAAAGGAAAAGATTATGGTAGAGTATGAGATTGAATTCAAAAAAACACAAACAGTTCTTGAAGAAGAATTGAAGAAAGAGTCGATAAATGATGTTTCTGCCAAAGCAATATTGATGCTTGACAAATTGCAAATGATTTTATATCACAAGCAAATTGAAAAGATTGAAACATTCTTTAGAGATGAAATCAATAAATTGATGAGAAAAACAAGATTTATTGATGACATTTATATAGATGACGAATTCAATATTCATATCTATAGAAGTGAAACATTTGATGCCACTAAAGTAATTAGTATTTTAGAGTTCCACAAGGATACTTCTTTGGAAGGTTTTGCTGCTGTTAAAACAATCAAAATATTAAAAGAAACAACTAAATGTAGTGATTATGATGATATAATCAGTTATTTTAAACTTCACAAAGATATAACAGTGAATTTACCGGTAGAAATTGATAAAACATTGTTGTCTAACGGTGAAAAACAAATTTTCATAATGGCATTATATCATTCACTTGTTCAGTTGTGCAACCACGAAGTGCCTTTTGTAATCGATACTCCGTTTGCAAGAATAGATACAGAGCATAGACACAACATTTCAAAATATTTCTTTAGTAAGTTGAATGGTCAGGTATTTATTCTTTCTACCAATGAAGAAATTAATTCTAAACACGTTAAAATTATGGAAAATAAAATCGCAAAAACCTATGTTCTTGAAAATGCGGATAATGTTAAGACTACGGTTATTGCTGATACGTATTTTAAGGAGTAAATTATGGTTTTTAAGATTAAAACATCACAAAAAACTCAAGAATTGTTTGAAATTATAGAGGCAAGTGAAAATCTTCAACCATATGCTTTATCTAAGTTGGCTATTTCTTTGTCTTTGAAATCTCAACTTCCGTTATCTGATGAAGACTTCAAAACAGACAATAACGGTTTGGAGCTCAATCGTCAAACTATCACAGGAGAGTATGATGATCTCTATAAATGTCTTATATTAATGAAGGAACAACGTCATATTGACGATGATGAATATTTTCAAAAATATATCAAAGCACACTTGGATAGAGGAGCACGACTTTTGCACAGCGAATTTAGATATGGTGGAGATTTTATACTTCATCTTTTGAGTGATGAAGAAAGTATTTAGTTAATATTCAAATTTATAAGTGTAAAAGGAATCACTTTATAAGCTTTTTATACAATGATAAAACATCCAGCGACAAACAAATGTTTGCGTGATATGATTCGAAGAGATCATATGTTCTTTAGGAATAGAAAGGATGATGCTTAACGAAAGTGTATTAAAATAAAATTTGATAATACTGCTAAAACGATGATATAATTTTGAGAGAATTTAAGCAATATAAAAATGATGAATTTGTTAATAATATCAAAATCGAAATTGTTAACAAGAATACAGTTATTAATGTAAAATAAAAATGAAAACCTCCTATGGCTTAATTATGCCGAGGGAGGTTTTTATACTTTTTCGAGAATCATTTTGATATTTTCGTTAATTTAATTGTGCTTTTTTATATTGATAAAATTAGCAAAAAATATGAATAAATCTCAAAATAAGACAAAAACTAAAATAGCAACAAAATTTGCGAAACGGTGATTAATAAAAGGAGATTTATATATGAAAGCAACAGGAATTGTGAGAAGAATTGACGATTTGGGGCGTGTGGTTATCCCAAAGGAGATAAGAAGAACTATGCGAATCCGCGAGGGCGACCCCTCACATACAACATTGACACTTTTCGACAGGTTTTGCGTGGCGATACATAGTGTGGAAGAAAGAATAAAAGCGGAGTGAAAACTCCGCTTTTTTCAATATAGTAGGAAATTATAAATAATGTTAGTCTATAAACAAATGTCGATTCAAGCTCATAGGGTTGTTAATACAATATATGCCATATTTTTCGTAAAGAACCATAGCTTCAATTGCCCAATGTATATGGCAGGCGCCTAAAATATATTCATCAGAATCAAAGTGCTTTTTCATATGCTCCTTGAATTTATCTTCGGCAATGGAAGTTACATCATCTATGACCATTTTATATGCTTCCGTGTCCTCTACGGGATCATAGTAGCAACGTGTTCCGTTCTCGCTGCGGAAAGGAAGCATAATTTTTGTTGAATTATTTTTCGTAACATAATAGGGAATATCATTTTCAAAGAAAATCTTAATTTGAGGAACTTCTAAAATTTTGTTTTTGATTTCAGGATGGAGATTGTTAATCTTAATCAAATTATTTTCTATTTCTTCCCTTGTTGCTATTGGTTTTAAAGCCAGATATGTTTTTACGTCATTTTCCACAATAAGTCCTGAATAGTAAAAATCCTCTTGGCTATACCAACCCAGTGTTTTTTCTAATGCTTTTGCTTTGGAAATCTCATTGGCGCATTTGCAACAAAACAATTTATCGTCAATGTTGTATGCTTGAGATGAAAAACAAATTGTTTTTTTACATTTAGAACAACGTTTTATCATACATCCTCCTTTTTATTGATTATCAAATTCAATTTTAGTATAACATAAAATTAATTAATTTTCAAGCCATAGCATAAATCTACTTTATTTGCAAACACTAAATATACAAATTTGTAAAAACAAGGAGATTTATAAATATATGAAAGCAACAGGAATTGTGAGAAGAATTGACGATCTTGGCAGGGTGGTAATACCGAAGGAGATAAGGAGAACTATGAGGATAAGGGAAGGCGACCCGTCACTGACAACATTGACACACTCGAACCGTTTTGTTAATGCTATGTTTTCTTTAGAAAAAAGAATTGAGTTGATTAATACATAGTGTAAAATGACTATTATAAGAGACGACCGAGAGGTCGTCTCTTTTTTTTGTTGTCTTCAAAAACCGACAGCTTTATTGAGATGTTGCAAAAAAGTGACAACTTGCGTTTGACAAGATGAAACTTTTGGTGTATAATTGTAGTATAAACTACAAAAAGGCGGTGAGGATATGAAGCTTTTGTCGAAAGAGGTGCTGAACGAGAAGCTATATGCATATTACGTTGAGCATTTCGGGGAGTGCGAGAGCGACGAGTGGTTTGAGCCGCCCGCGGTGAACGTTTGGGTATTCAAGCGTGAGGGGAGGCTCTATTCGTTGAAAAGTCATATTCTCACGGGAGAGGTCACCGTTCACGTTGAGGAGGCGGACTAAAAATGCCCGATTTGAACGATTTTCACGCGTTTAAGAGCACGAGTGGTGGCTCGGGTGGAAGCTCCGGCGGTAAAGGTGGCGGCGGAGGAATCGGCTGCGTTGCTTGGGCGGTTATCGTTATAGTTGCTTTGATGCTTCTGTTTTTTATTTTTGACGGAGCAAGTTATGAAGCTATCGAGTGCCTTTTAGTATTCGGATTTTTTGCGTTTTTGTTTGCAAAATTTACATTTAGTTGAGGGTTTCTGAGAGTGTATATTAATGATTTTGGACTTCTACTTTACAAATTGAGTTGAAAGTTGTATAATAAAAACAGGCGTTGAATAACTTCAACGCCTGACAATACGTAACAATCAATATATTATTCACAACAACACAAACAACAAGATAAAGAGAGTATTCAACGTATTGTACATCAATTATAACAGATGATACTGTCTAAGTCAAGTATTTTAATTGTGGAAGTTGATGAATAATCGAACGGGAGGAAGCTATGAGCGAAATAACATTATATACTATTGCGTGCGAAATGCTACGTGAGACTAATCCCTACAATAAAGATATATCAGAAATATCATATCAAAATGGTAACAAGACGTTTTCTCTTCTCGGTTTGCTTAAAAATAAATTATCTGTATACCGTGGAGGAACTCGCAATTATTCGAAAAGCAATCTCCAAATAGCTTACGATGCAATTTCTGAAGCTATGAACGATTATTTAGAAAATTACCATTCCTCATTCTGTTTTATGCAAAATGTAAAAAGGAAATTTCATTATTGGCTGAAATCCATTCAAAATCGTTATGCTTTAGTACCTACTGAAACACCTTTCGAGATGGATCTTCAATCGTATGAACAAGATACTTGCATTGCAATGCTTAAAGCACTACATTCAAGAGATGGAATTTCTGAGTGCAATTTTGTAGGTATTAAGCCTCGATCCGTACGGCAAAATTTGAGAAAACTGTCACCTTCTCTCTATAAAGGTGAAAAGGAAAATATCAAAGAATACCCTGAGTATGTTCCTTTTCGAATTGGTGGACAGGAAGTAGAAGTAGATATCAAAATCAAAAAAAAGCAAAACGATAGAAAGCAATATTATTATACACCTAACACTGTCCACCCGCTTGTTTTACAAGAAAACTTAATGCAGGTTGGCGTGCTTTTACAATCTCTCTGCCGTAGTTATTACGATTTGGAGAACAATATTGCTCTTTTAATTGCTATTGATATTTGGAGTCAGTTGTCGAATTATGCAAGGCAAAAAATAAAAAATGTATATACAATACATAATGAAGACTTTCGTGAATTTGTTAAAATATTGGAAGATGAATACCCCGATAATAGCGCTTCAACATATATTACTGAACGTCAAATGGCAGAAATAGAAGAACTTAGCATAGAGGACAAACTGCTGTTTTTGGCAAAAGCCCCTGAAAGAACAGCAACAATAGTGATGAGTAGTGAGGGTGATATAGCGACCTATATATACGGTGCTACTGTTAAAGATTATGGAGAAAAAACTGTGGTGCTCATTGACTCGGATAAAAATGAACGGATATTGACTATCTCTCATATCAGTGATATTGCACTTGACTAACTCACAAAGGAACTCGGCACATTATGTGCCGAGTTCCTTTTTTGTTTATGCTATAATAAAACTACGATGATGAGGAGAAACAAATCGTTCTACCATTATCACAGCTGACCTCAAAAAAACTGCATTTGAGGAAAAAACAAAAAAATCAAATATTCAAAAACTAAAATGGAGGGTTTTATTATGAAAAACAAGCAGTATGAAATCAGAACAGAGGAAAAGGAATTTAATTGCATCAAGAGTATTTACGAAGCAATGATTAAAAGCGACAATAATATCAATTTGCGCAGGAATCTTGTGAATGAAGTATTGTCTAAACAAAAAGAAGATGGTTCTTGGGCAACAATAGAAACAAGAATGTGTGATTCTGATATCCGAGTTCATTACGTTTATTTCCCAACGTATTACGCAACAGCAGCATTGATGTTTGCTGATCTTGAAGGAGATTTCGCAGCAGATTCTCCCGAAAGAAACGCACTCCTTAAGGGATTAGAGATTGCGAGCGAGCGAAAGCTAATGGGGCACGGTGTTACCGCCACTCGTCAGATGTTGGACGCTTTGAAAATTTATAAGGGTGCAGGTGTATATCACTGGATAAACAAAAAAGCAAATGCTAATCACGGATTTGCTCATTTAATTTGCGAAAGAATTGCGCAAATGAGGGCAGACGTTAATAGTGGTAATACCATCTCGGATTGGAGTGAAGATTTCAAAGAAGAATACGAGCTTGAATTACAGGATTATGACAAAAATGAGAGTCCTTTCGTGTGGTATGCTTGCTATGGATCAAATATAAACAAAGAGAGATTTATGCAGTATATTCATAATTGTAAAGATCAAACTCCGCCCGTAGAGGATCGTCCATTCAAGTTCAAGCACAATATTTATTTTGCAAAAAACTCAGGCAGATGGTATAACGGTGGAAAAGCATTTCTTGATGATACAGCACCCGGAAAAGCTTATGGTCGCATTTATAAAATAAGAAAATCACAGTTTGAGGAAATAAAAATTGCTGAGGGAAGAGATTATTCTAAATTGTTAGAGCTTGGTGAGATTCAGGAAATACCGGTTTATTCTTTTACCGATGTTGAAAGAAGCAGTACCGAGAACGTGCCTTCGGATAAGTATTACAAAACAATATTCGAGGGGCTTAAGGAGTGTTACGAAGGTTTCTATGAATCGTATGAGCTAAATAATTATTTAGTTAATTGTATTTTTCCATCAAATGCATTTATAGTTGCCAAGACAATCAAAGAAAGTGCTCATTGTGTTACAAATGATGATGTTTTTGCTGCAACGGGCTTACACGGAGAGGATTTGAATTGTGCTGTGCAATGGTTGTTGGAGCACAAGATCATAAAGCAAGATAAAAGGAGTGTTCGTGCCGGACATCACCACCACGATGGGGAAGCGTACTTTTATACAGTGGATAGCAACTGTGCACGAAGACTGCTTTCTGTTATTCTTGAAATTGGTCTTGTATAAATATGTTTGTGTATTATGGGATTGTCTTCAAAAACTGACAACTTTGTTAAGGTGTTGCGAAAAAACGACAATTAAAGTTTGACAAATACAAATTTAAGGTGTATAATTGTTACATAATAGATGATTAATCCGAAAAGGAGAAGATTATGAAAGAATTTGATGTAGTAATGTTAACGGCTGATTACGAAGAAATACCTGCCGGAACTATGGGAACTATTGTGCAGAAGTATACGGATCACTTGTTTGAGGTTGAGTATTTCGACAACAAGAACGATACCATTAGTGTTGAGACAACGCCCATTATGGTGCTTGATTTAGTACAGGAGGTTTAATGAAATTATGAAATCAACTGAAAAATACAACAGAATAAGACCTTTAAAGATATATGAAATTCTCAAGAGGGAGACCGATGAGGAGCACCCGATGGGTACGGAGGAGCTTCGTGCGAAGCTTCAGGAGAGTGGCATTGAGGCTCACAGAACGACAATTTATGACGATATCAAGCTTCTCAATGAGCACGGATATGAGATTATGTGCCGTCGTGGTAGAAGCAATCTTTACTACGTTGAGGATCGCAGCTTTGATGCTCCCGAGTTACATATTTTGATGGACGCAGTGCAGGCGGCATCCTTCATCACCGAGAAAAAGAGTGCCGAGCTTATCCACAAAATTGCCGACCTTGCGGGCAGCCAAAAGGGACTTGTTTTGCAAAACAATATTGTAAAGTTCAATACGCAAAAAAACACCAACGAGAGCATTTATTACAG
>JAZKZP010000124.1:0-1863 GCA_045612715.1 Eubacteriales bacterium | reverse complement strand
AAATAAAATGAGAAGATACGTTATCGCAGGTAACTGGAAGATGAATTTCACTCCTTCCGAGGCAACTGCTATTATCAATGAAATCAAGCCCATGGTTGAGGGCAAAAATAATTGCGACATCATCTTTTGCGCTCCCTTTGTAACAATCGGTGCAGCTATGGAAGCGGCTAAGGGCTCTAACATCAAAATCGGTGCGCAGAACGTTCACTTTGAAGAAAAGGGCGCGTTCACAGGCGAAATTTCTGCTAAAATGCTCAAGGAAATCGGTGTTGAATACGTTATTATCGGTCACTCCGAGCGCCGTCAGTACTTTGGCGAAACAGATACAACTGTAAATCTTCGCACAAAGGCAGCTCTTAATGCTGGTCTTAAGGTTCTTCTTTGCCTTGGCGAAGTTAAGGAAGAAAGACTTTCCGGTATCACTAATGAGGTTGTTGCTATGCAGACAAAGCTCGACCTTGCAGGCATTGCTGCTGAAGAGCTTAAGAACGTTATTATCGCATACGAACCCGTTTGGGCAATCGGTACAGGTCTTACAGCTACTCCTGAGCAGGCAGACGAAACTTGCGGTGTTATCCGTGACGTTGTTGCTGACCTCTATGGCAGAGAAGTTGCTGAAGAGCTTATTATTCAGTACGGTGGCTCTATGAACGATAAAAATGCTGCAGAGCTTCTTTCTAAAGTAAACGTTGACGGTGGTCTTATCGGTGGTGCGTCCCTCGTTGCTGAAAAGTTCACAGCAATCGTTGACGCGGCTCAGTAATGAATTATCTTGTGGTGTTTTTTGTGCTTTTAGTGATATATTTAGTGGGTGTATTGCTCTCTAAACGATTCGCTTCGCATAAAAAATACATAAATCCCGTATTTGTGGTACTTATATTGGCTTCGTACCTGTACGTTGTTATATATATGTATAATGATGTGGGACCAAAGGATTGGAATTTTCTTAATACCTTACCAACTGCAAACGTTAGTCAGTTTATGTTTTGCTTGACGCCATTCATTTTAATTATGCCAAAGCGTGTAAGGGAATATCTTTTTACTCTCGTGGCACTTTTGTCGTTTGGAATGCTTATGGCAGGTCTTGGCGGTGCTCTCGGTTACCTTGCGCGTGATTATAAATTTCATTGGCATATTACAATGGATTGCGCGGCTCACGTATTTATTTCACTTTGGGGTGTTTACCTTGTGAAAAGTGGTCAAGTTGACCTGACACCCAAAAAAGCAGTAAGTGGCGGAGCTATTATTGTTTGCGTGGCTTTGATGATGCTCATATTGAATTTGATTTTTGATAAAGCATTTTTCGGACTTTCGCTTTACGGTAAGCACAATATTTATAATGTGGTTTTATTCGAGAATGGAATTGTTTCGGCATTGGCATATTTTACAGGTCTATGTGGAGTGCTGTTTGCAGGATATTATTATCAAAAGGCATTGAATTTTAAAAGAAAATAGAGAAAAGTGGGCATTTTAATAATGCTCACTTGCTTTTTTTATAATGAGATAATTTCAAATTTTGATTTATATGTGAGATTATATTTCCGCGCGAGATTCTATCGTTGCGGCGCGCAGGACATCTTTAGATGTCATTCTGGAACGAAACGCAGTGAAGTGATAGAATCTCGGCGCGCCTTCACTCCAGAATGACAACGCGCGAGAGCGTTCAAATTTTGATTTATAGGGGAGATAGTTTGAATTTAAATTGCGGGAGGGGAGACCCCTCCCCTACGAATAGACAATATTATACATTGTAGGGGAGGCGTTTCGCCTCCCGTTCCAAACACAAACTAACTCCCCTATAAATCCCAATTTGTTTAATTATATTTTCAATAATTCACTTGATATTTTTTGAAAAATGATATA
>JAZKZP010000123.1:0-32122 GCA_045612715.1 Eubacteriales bacterium | reverse complement strand
TTTGACAAAAAAATCACAAAAATGAAAGAAAAATAATAAAAAAACAATCAAATACCAATATAATTTTATAATATCTAATTAACATCTTGACAAATTGAGGTAAATAATGTAAAATTTATATATAAAGGGACATTTAAGTTTCAAAGGAGAAATATATGAAACGTTTGATATTTATATTGATGGCATTTGTGCTTGTATTTACTGTGTTTGTGGCAAATACAATGCTTGTTTTTGCTGAGGGTGAAGATGTATCTACCGGTACGGAAGAAACACTTCCTGAAGGTGAAGGCGAGGGTGGTGAAGAACTTCCTCCCGAAAACGAAGGCACCGGAGAGGGTGGAGAGCAGACTCCTCCTGAAAATGAAGGTACTGAAGAAGGTGGAGAACAAACCCCTCCCGAAAACGAAGGCACTGCAGAAGGCGAAGAAGAACTCAGTGCATCACAGGAACTTATGGGTTTGGTGGGCAAACTCAAGGATGAAATCTTCGGTTTGATTGGGGATGTTTTCAACTTCATTACTAGCAATGAAACATACAAAACTATAGCAACTGCAATTATTGGCGTTTTGGCAGTTCTTATTTTACCATTCCTTGTTGCAGTATTGGTTATTGTATTTGTTGCCATGGCTGCGGTAATTACAATTTCAAGCGCTCTTATGAGTTTAGTTGAAGCTATTACTGGTTTGGTTGTTGGTGCAATGTTTATAATGTAATTGATAAGAAAAAAGAGACCTTTTGATAAGGTCTCTTTTTTGTATTAAATAGAACAACAAAAGACCAACCCAGAGGGTCGGTCTTTTGTTGGAAAACTATGAAAAAAGGATTTATGAAAAAACTCACACATGCAATATTAATGTCCGTGAAAAAGCACTTGCAAAAGCAAGTGCTTTCTCTGGTGGGGGATGGTGGATTCGGACCACCGAAGTCAGTGACAACAGATTTACAGTCTGCCCCCTTTGGCCGCTCGGGAAATCCCCCAAAAAAATGGAGCTGGTGATCGGAGTCGAACCAACAACCTGCTGATTACAAATCAGCTGCTCTGCCATTGAGCCACACCAGCATTTCATTTTTACGGAACGTTGATATTATAGCATAACGGAATCTAATTGTCAATACTTTTTTTGCAATATTTTTAACTTTTTTTAATATTTTTTTGCTAAATGAGGAAAAAATAAGAAAGAAATTTCAAAAAAGGTATTGATTTTTTATATTTTTGTGATATAATATAAAAGTCGAGCAGATGGAGAGATGGCTGAGCTGGTCTAAGGCGCACGATTGGAAATCGTGTGAACGCTAATACCGTTCCGAGGGTTCGAATCCCTCTCTCTCCGCCACAACGGAAAAGCACCCTTTGGGGTGCTTTTTTCGTTTTGATGGAGATATATAATGGGATTCGAACGCAGTGAAAAAACAACACATTGTGTTGTTTTTGAACGGTGACCGAAGAATTTTGCAAAACATTACATATAAAACAATCGAAATGTTTTGCAAAATTCAAGAACGAATCCCTCTCTCTCCGCCACAAAGAAAGAATATGTGTGACACGAAGTGACATTTCTCTACTCGCAATAAGATCAAACACTCTTGAACTATAGAAGAAAAAAGTTTTTTTATCATTGAGGCGAAAAAGCAAACAAACTGAACATGAAATTTAAATACCAAGTGACTTATTAAAAATCACTTGGTATTTGTTTCTTAGTATATTAATTCAAATGAAACGTAAAGCTTGTTATCTAATTGAGTTGTGCGAAGTCAAAGTTTCATTATGTTTCTTCTTTTAATTTAATAATTTAAGTATAACACCCAATAATAAATTAAAGATTCAAAAAATCTTTTCTATATTTAACCTTAAAGAACTCTGCAAGAGTAACCATTTCTTCGTCTTTGATGGTATTTACACGAGGAAGATGCGCGGTGAGCATATAAATTTGCGCTGCCTTTTCAACGGTTTCGATAAGTCCAAAGGTTTCGTCCATAGTTTTGCCTGCGCCGTAGATGCCGTGCATACCCCAAACAACAAGACGGAATTCCTTCATCTTCTCTGCAGTCGCTTCGCCAATTTCATTTGTTCCGCAAAGCATCCAAGGAAGAACACCAACTCCATCAGGAAATACAACAATGCATTCGGTGCACATCTCCCAAAGTGTGTGTGTGAATTTCTTTTCGTCAAGCTCGTGAACGTAGTTCATAGCAAGTGTATGAGTGGGGTGGGAGTGCATAACAACTCTGTTTTCGGGATCAACGGAAAGTCGTGCAATATGACTCATAAGATGTGCAGGAAGCTCACTTGTGAATCTTCCGCCATCTGCATAACCCCAAAGAAGCTCGGCATTCTTACCGTCTTTCGCTATTTTAATTATTCCAAGATTTGTTTCAGGATCATCAAAAACATTCTTAAAATATTTTCCTGTTCCTGTAACGATAAAAATCTTATCAACAAGCGCACTCGCATCAAATCCAAGTGGAATGGTGCGAAGTACATTATTTAAATTGAGATATTTAGCAACTTCGTTTTTATCAAGCATATAGCTAATATTTCCACCGTTGCGCTCGTCCCAACCAAGACGGTACATATTTGCGCAGGTGTTTCTCATTTCCGTAACAAACGGAGCATTCAATATATTTTTCATCTCTTTGACAAGACCTCGCTTTCGTATTTCTTAACTGTCGTAAACCATTCGCCGTCTGCGGGAACATCACATACACGACAATATTCCGCCCAAATCTCACCAAATGGCATAGTTTTAAGCTCTTCCTGAACTACCATAAGCTCTGTCCAGTTATCAGCATTCTGCATTTCAGTAAGGTCGGGAGTAAGTAATGCCATAAGCAATGCCTTTTGAACGTTTCTAAAACCAACTGTCCAAGCGGAAATGCGGTTTATGGATGCATCAAAATAGTCAAGAGCAATCTTAACTGATCCCTCAAGACCACCGCAACGAACTATCTCCTTGCATATTTCTCTTGTTTCGTCATCAAGAAGCACAACGTGGTCAGAGTCCCAACGAATAGGTCTTGTCACGTGAAGTGCAATCTCAGGGAAGAACGCAAGAAGCGCGGGAATCTTGTCTGAAACCACCTCGGTTGGATGATAGTGACCGTTATCCATAAGGGGAATGCATCTTTCCTTATTCATTGCCGCATAAGTAAGCGCAAACTCGGCAGAGCCAACGGTATATGCCTCAACACCAATGCCAAATACCTTTGATTCAACGCAAGGCTTTACGGAATTAAAGTCAAATGGCTCTGAAAGTATCTCGTCGATTGATTCCTTATATCTCTGACGGGGACCCATTCTGTCAGCAGGAATATCCTTAAAGCCGTCACCCGTCCAAATATTCATAATACAGGGCTGTCCGAGCTCTTTTGCAAGATAGCTTGAAATTCTAATACACGCCTTACCGTGATTTATCCAGAATTTACGGATATCGAGATCGGGAGAGGACAGCGTCAAGCCGTTTGCCTTGGGATGAGAGAAGAAGGTAGGATTAAAGTCACATCCAAGTCCTCTTTCTTTACAAAATTCAACCCATTTGGCAAAGTGCTTGGGCTCAAGCGCATCTCTGTCAGCCCAATCTCCATTTTCAAAAATAGCATAGCTTGCGTGAAGATTCATCTTCTTTGTTCCAGGGCAAAGTTTAAGAACAACGTCAAGGTCTGCCATAAGCTCCTCGGGTGTTCTTGCACGTCCGGGATAGTTACCCGTTGTCTGTATTCCACCCGTGAGTGGCTTTGATGGGTCGGTATCAAATCCTCGAACGTCGTCGCCTTGCCAACAATGCAAAGCAACAGGAACTTCCTTAAGCTTTGCTATCGCAGCATCAGTATCTATACCAAGAGCCGCATATCTTTTCTTTGCTTCTATGTAACTCATATTAACATACCTCCATTTGAATCTTAAGATTTCCTAAAGCGGTGGCTTCAATGGGTAAAGCAATCACTTGCTTTCCTGTTGCTTCTTCTGTTAAGCGATTAAGAAATTCATTCTTCGCTCCACCGCCCACAATATATAATTTTTCGTATTTTCTTCCTGTATTTGCTTCAAGCTCGTCTATGGCTTGTTTGTAACTCTGCGCCAAGCTCTTGTAAGCACAACGGAAATAGTCCGCTGTATCTTTAAGTCCATCGGCAAGGCTATCAAAAGCAGCCTTCATACTTTCGGGAGCTAAAAGCTCCTGTGCATTAGCATCAAGTATTGCTTCACACTTGCTTTGCTCTGCCATTTTAACTATTTCAGGGAAAGGTGTATCGGGACAAAGCTCTCTTTGAAGCTCATTGACAATCCACATTCCCATAATATTCTTTTGGTAACGATTGTAGCCAACACCGCCCTCGTTTGAGTAGTTTGCTATTTCGCTTCCCTTGTCGGTTATGGGCTTGGGCGTCTTTACTCCAAGAAGTGACCAAGTACCCGACGAAATATATGGGCTATTTTCACTCATTGGAATACCCTCAACTGCAGAGCCCGTATCGTGAGTTGCGCAAAGCACTACCTTGCAGTTGCCACCCACCTTTTCTACAATTTCGGGAAGCAAATCACCTAAAACCGTTTTAGGTTGTGAAAGCTTCGGGAAAAGATGCAAAGGATAACCGAGCCTTTCAGCTATATCTAAATCGAATTCACCGTTTACCATACCCATGGTAGTCGCGTTTGTGTATTCCCTTGCCTTTACTCCACAAAGCTTATACATAAGATATTCGGGAATCATCAGCATATCAGTCGCATTATCCAATCTACCGTTCAATTTATCATCATAAAGCTGGTATATGCTATTAAATGGTTGGAACTGACAACCAACTCTATTGTAAAGCTCAGAAAAAGGAATAATTTCGTGAACCTTGGGAATTACCTGTTCAGTTCTGCTATCACGATATGCATATACGGGATATATCTCGTCATTTTCATTCAAGAGAACGTAGTCAACTCCCCAAGTGTCTATGGAAAGACTTTCAATTTGCGGATACAGTCTGAATGCCTCACGAATACCTGCGAGTACACTATTATAAAGGCACTCGATGTCCCAAATAAGATGTCCTTCCTTTTTTGTTACTCCATTTGGAAAGCGATAGACCTCTTTTGTTTTTATCTCGTCGCCCTCTCGCCAACCGATTATATGTCTGCCCGAGGACGCACCAATGTCGATTGCTAAATAGTAGTTCATTTTTTCACTCCCTTTAACAAAAAACTGTTTTATTACAATAAGCTTCTAAAAAACCTATCACACATATTAATCCATTCAGCAACTTGATTCAACTGAGGAATCGGAGCATTAATCAATTCCGAGCAAGTTGACAAACCGTGAGGACCTGTCGGAAACAAGTGAAACTCACATGGACGTTTATACTGTGAAAGCTTTTCCACGAAAACAATGGAATTTAACGGTGATACTAACTCATCAGTATTGGTTGCCCAAATAAATGTTGGAGGAAATTGTTCCAAATCAGCACCGTCAAAGCTCAACCTTTTCATTAGTACTTCCTTTTCATCCGGATTATAGCCATTAAGTAAATTGTTATATGTATTACCGGATATTCCAAAAACACTTGAAATAACGGGATAAGCTAAACAAATACCCCTAATCTTCAATTTGTAAGTTGAAAGATGTTGAGGATACTCCACACCAAGGTTACATGCCAAATGTCCCCCCGCAGAAAATCCCATAACGAATATTTTATCGGGATCCAATCCATACATACTGTGATTATTAACCAAATAATCAACGGTAGCCATCAACTCGTTAAGCTGCATTGGATACAAACTCTTGCTTGCGGTAGTAATCGTTGAATAATTCAAAATAATCGTTACATAACCTCTTGCCAAAAATTCAAGCGCAACTGGTTCTCCCTCTCGTTTTGAGAGCATACCGTAGCCTCCGCCCGGACAAATCAGCAATGCAGGTAAATTATCTATGCTACCTCTATCCAACAGTTCCGTCGGCTGTATAATATCAAAAAAAGCTTCGGTGTCTAATTTATAGTGATCAGCAATATTTATTCTACTAATTTTCATTTGGATTCTCCCTAATAAAATACTTCTCAAACATACTTTGTATTACTTGAATTGCCTTATCATCAACGGATGAATTTAATTCGCCCAAATGCATTGAATCCTTGTTGAAAAACAAATAATAATCATCCTCTGATTCTTCTCCATCATAGGTGATAAGGTCATTTAAAATTCCAACCTTCGTTTTCCCGTCATATATTTTAATTCCGTATATCTTATCATTTACGAAATAATATTCCTGCTCTCCAAAATAACTCAAAATTTTATCTTCTTCAAGATCTAAATAATATTGAATATCTGATTCTCTGAATTGCTTTTCATTCACAATTGAAAAATCACAATTTGAAATATATGCGCTAAAAATGACAAAATAATAATCTTCATTTATATTTACATCATAAATTTCAATTTCTTCAATCTCAGCGGGTTTGTCAATACACTCATCAAGCTTCTGAGAAATCCCATAAGCACCGATAAAGATTCCAATTTTATTCTCGGGCTTTACTGCAACAAGCACATCAACTACTATCAGCCAAAATATGAATATCAAAATTAACGCGATTAAATATCTTATCCATTTTTCAGCAAAGTGTTTAATAAAATTACGCATGGCTTTCCTTTTCTGATTTTTCAATAATAAATGAATTAGTAATATATTTTTTAACAACCGTTATACGCACTTTATCGTTAACGGCAAAATTACAGTCAAAGCTATCTAACAAATAAAACGAGTAGGTTTTTCGCTCAAAGCAAAGGCAAATTTCTCTACCCTTTAGTTGCGAATCAACTGTAATAACGTCACCTATTTTTGTGATTACTCCACAAAATTCTGTTTTGGGAGCGGATTCTATTTTCTTGTAGTGTTTTATCTTTTTTGTAATTGCTATAACAACGACATCAATCTTATAAATTATAATAAAAACGCAAACTGTAGATAAGACAGTATTTATAAGCTGAATTGCTATATGATGAATTTTATTAATTAGCAAGCAAAAGGATACGTTCAATATAATTACTGCTATCAACAACGCAACTAAGCTTATAATCGTATTTTTTATAGTTTTTCTATATTTCAATAGATCTTCATTTTGATAAAAATTCATAACTGTCCCCTCCTATCAACGAATTCATTATAGGATTACCTGAATTATAAACATCAATCGGCACACCCGAAATTTCCAATTTTCCCTCATGAAGAACAAACAATTCATCCGCTAATGACATTGCCTCAACTACACTGTGTGTTACATAAATAGCTGTACATGACAATTTTGTTAACGTCTGCTTGATAAGTTGTCTTGCTTCTCTTCTAAATTGCTCGTCAACGTTTGATAAGGGCTCGTCAAACAAGCAAATGTCAGGGCGTTTTACAAGTGCTCTCGCAAGAGCAACTCTTTGCTGTTGACCACCCGAGAGATGCTTGGGCTTTCTGGTAAGACAATGTGTTAAATCCAAAATTTCTGCTATTTCGGTAACTCTATCAATTATTTCCTGTCTGGGAGCACCAATGTTTGTCAACGGAAATGCAATATTTTCAAATATCGTCATATGAGGATAAAGAACGTAATTCTGCGAAACATACGCAATATTTTTATCCTTTATAAGCAATTCATCATTTTCAACATCGTCAATGGTAATGCTACCGTTATAATTCAACAATCCGGCAATAGCCTTAAGGAGTGTGGTTTTACCGCACCCGGAATATCCCAAAATAACGCTCGTTTGATTACTTTTAAAGGTTGCGCTAAAGTCGTTTACTGCATAAATATAATTTTTATTTTCTTCATAAACTACAATAACGTTTTTAAGACTGATATCCGGCATTATTTCCTCCTGTGAATCCCCTTGTCAACATACTCGGGATAGCTTTTTTGATTGATATGAATATCAAATAGATAGCATAAATACAAATGAATTCCAACCATCAATAACGGTACAATAAATAAAGGTAAAACAAATAACAATAAATATTTTAAAGCCCCTGTCAAAAGAACCAAGGCAAATATAGCTACTATTGTCAAGGTCATCAAAAAGTTGCTAAAAAGATTTTTAATATATATAATAAAGCTATTATATATCGCCTCTTTGAGTGTTACGTTATAGACGTTATAAAGTCCCATTATAATAACAAGAATTGGCAACAAAGCAATGATTGAGATAAAAATCGAGAAATATTGCATTGTCAACAGACTACTGCTTTCGCTATACACAGATGTGGAAACAAAAATCACAAAACCGACACTCATAAATATAGCTGCAAATGCTTTCCAATTAAGCTTAACGCCGTCAAAGAAATCGTTATTCAAAAATATCGGCTCCTGCCAAATCATGCGTCTAACCACCTTAAAGCATCCTGCACAACCAACTCCAACAAGTCCCCAGAAAATAATATTAATTAGATTAAAAGCGTTGATTGTACTGTAAACAGCCGCAAGCTCCACTTCCCCTTTAAGATATTGCTCCTGCAAGCTACTAACTGATATATCCATTAGCATAGTGCTAATAATCAAAGGTAAGCAAAAAAGCATTAGTCTTAAACCAAGATGTGCTAATACAGTTTTCTTAATTTTCAAGCAATCCACAAAAACCTCATATCGAGTTGAGGGTAGCTGCTCGTTAGTAAAATCAATTTTTGATGCCTTGTTCTTTTTCTTCATTGGGGTTATCCTTTGTATATTTAATAAATTAGGAGAAAAGTAACCTGAAATCCTTCGGAAATCAGATTACTTTTCTTTTTTCCTAAAAACTATTGTCCTTCAAACAAAATCAATTGCTGTTTTTGCTTGAAATTTTCATATTTACTCAATTTCGATTTACTAGATTAATAATTTAGTTAAGTTCAAGTTCAGAAACCAAGAAATTATCAATTGTAATATAGGATTCTTGAGCTATATTATTTGTTCTCAATGCAACGTAAACATAACCGTCTTCTGTTGCAGTAAATGTCAATGAATAGTTGGGAACACTTACATTTAATGTATTTGAAAGAGGTGTATTAGTAACAGTTGCATTAGCTTTTGACGCCATAAAGTTTACACGATTTGCGTTATTAAATCCAGCATTATTCTGGAATACCATTACCGTTGAAGAAGCACCACTTGCTGTGCCTGCACTGTAATTAGTTCCGTCAGCACCCATTACAGTTGCATCGAAGTGAACGATATATGTCTTACCCGCTTCAACCTTAACGTAAACGCCCAAGAAGCCCTGCTTACCTGTTGTGCAAGTTGCCTTCAATGCACCGTTTTCAACTGTTACAGTAGAGTTTGCACCCTTAGCAATCTGGTCGTTGACTGAAGTAAGATCGTCAAAGTTTTCGTTAACTGTAGTTACACATTCATTAACGCGAACGTTATCAAAATATACTGTTGTATCCTCTGTCAAAGACTTATCAAGTCTGATAGTAAAGTAAACGTAACCGCTTTCACCTTCAAAATCAGATGTTGTAAATACTACTTGATATTGAGAACCAGATTTGAAGCTTGAAATCTTCTGGTTAGTTGCCAATGCGCGACCTGTGTTACTAAACATAGAAAGACGTGCTGCGCTTGTGCCAATATTTGCGTTTTCATATACTTCAAACAAAATTGCACTTGAAGCAGAAAGGTCAGCTGTTGTTGCACCAACTGCTGCAAGATCCAATGTTACAACGTATGTTGTGTTGGGTTTAACGTCGATTTTAAATCCAGCATATCCACCGGATCCGCTAACAGCTTTAGAAACTGCCAAAGCCTTGCTTCCGTTGTAATCAACCAATTCCCAGCTGGAGTTATCGTTAGGTCTTACTGCGTTGAAGTTAGTACCTGTGTAATTTTTTCCTGAAATTGAACCGTTTTCAAAATTCTCGGTCAAATCCAATGAATTTGCTGCAAATACTGCTGTGTATGTTGCATTGCCTGTTACAGTCGCAATCGCAGGTGTCCAACCCTTGAATGTGCAACCATCCTTTGAAGGAGTTGCACTGGGAGCAGGTGTTGCACCATAAGCAAATGTGAGTGTTTCTTCTTTGCCATCTACAACGAATTTAACTGTGTACTGGTTAACAGTTCTTTCAACGTTGTATGTGCAATTTTCAAGAGGAAGCTCTGCGGGAATGTTAACAAGAGAGTATGTGTACTGAGCATCGTTTACAAACAAGCCAATAATCGCTTCTCTTACTTCGGCGCGATTGTCAATTGTGAATGCGAATTCCTTGTATTCCTCTGAATTAAGAGTAATAGCTACTTTATAAGAATTCACGGAATAAGAAAGCTTATAGCTGATATCCTTTGCAGGCATTGTTGTGTAAACGTCGCCAACCCAAGTACCAACACGACCGTCCTGTACGGGAGCGTCGATCAAGTTAACTACTCCACCGCAAGGAACCTTTACGCTTTGATATACTGTATCATCTTCATTATAATAAGTGATTGTATATTCACGTGCGCTTTCAGCAAATTTTGCTGTATATGTTGCATTTACAGTTGCCTTTACACCTGCAGCCAACTTTTCTGTACCGTTATACCAACCGTCAAATGTGTAATCTGTGGTTTCTGAAGAAGCCTTTGTAAGAGCTTCGGGAATAACGATTTCAGCACCTGCTTCGTATTTAACTGTATCAATAACAGTTCCGTCTTCATTCTTGAATGTAATGAACGCGTATGTAGGAATCTCCTTCATAGAGAAGTTATCGATTTCTGCATACAAAGGAGCACTGTCCGCTCTCAAGGTTACGATAACGTAACCGTCTTGAGTTGCTGTGAACTTAAATGTTACTTTACCGTCACTGCTTAATTTATCAACTGTGGGTGTAATTGTCAAATTAGTATCACCGTCACCAAGGTACAAATTGTATCTTGTGCCTGTGAAAGCACCGTTTGAATAAACCATCATTGTGAAGCCGGATGTCTTATCTTCACCGTTAGCACCGTAAAGCTTAAGATCCATGGTTATTTCATAGGATTTGCCTGCAACGATTCCGTCAATATAGAATCCAATCAAGCCCTTTTGTCCGCTCTTTTCAGCACTTGCGAAAAGCTTGCCGTCCTGAGCATAAACAACTGCATTCAAGTTAGGAGAGTAAACCTTTACATCACCATACCAAATTGTTGAATTACCTTCAGAAACAACGATACCGTCGCTGAAATCCTCAGTTACTTCGCCCTTGGAAATGTCAGCGCCTACTACGTTAACTTCTTTGCAGGACAAATTGTCAATAGTAAGTGTGGATTCCATATATCCCTTAGCTTTTTGAGATCTAATGGACAAATACAAATGCTCAATATCTTGTGTGGGAGTGTATAAGAATCCGTTTGCACCGTTTGTAGCAAGCAATGCATAGGATGTCAACAATTCAGGAGCACTTGCAGTTTTGTTGGGAGCAGTTGCGAAAGCATAAGCAAAGCCGTCCTTAAGCAAGTTACCGTCCTTGTCACTCATAATGAGATCCATGGAAATGTAATATGTAACACCTGCTTTAACGCTGCCAAAATCAATATTCAATACACCTGTATCATCAGTAGAAAATACGTGGAATACCAAAGCATCGTTAATGATTGCGATGGGGAACGCATTTTCACTTATTGAAGTGTACTCATAGCAACCATAAATTAATTTATTGGAAGCGGCATTGTAAACAGTGTCAGATGTGAATGTATCAGTAGTACCAATACCAATTGAATATTCCTTAAACTGAGCTACATAAACAGCTTCAGCTGTAGCGGGAACAACTTCTTTATCCCAGCCTGCAAAAACATATACCTTATTAGCAGTTCCTGCCTTAGTAGGTGCTATAGAACATGTGGGCTTTGTACCATATTTTACAGTTACAGTTTCAGAGAATGAACCATCTTCTGTCTTAAATGTAACTGAAACGTCAATCAATTCAGATGTGAAAACGGGCTTTAAGGAAACTGAAGATGTTACGCAATCGTTTTCAAAATTCCATTTCTTATCGCCGTTATACCAACCGTCAAATGTGAAGATAGCGCCTTCAGCTGTAGGTGCGTCAGGTGTATCGGGCTGTGTGAGTTTAGTGCCATGAACAACCTGAGAAGTGGTAACTACATTTCCGTCAACGTCAAGAATATTAACCTCATAGCTGTTAATTATCTCTGTAAACTTTGCGCTCAAGGTCAAATCAGATGTAACCTTGCCGTTTTCGAAGTCCCACTTAACTTCTCCATTGTACCATCCGTCAAAAACGAAGGTTGAGCTATCAGTAGCTTCTTTAGTAGGAGCGTTAGGCTCGCCTACTGCCTCTCCCTCAGCAACTTCAACTGTTTTGAACACTTCGTCGCCGTCAAGGAATGTGACCGTGTATTTTACAACGGTTTCAGGTGGGGTAGTGGGTTGTTTGTCAGTAGTAGATACGTCAGTCTTATCAGGTGGCAAGAAACAAGATGCCAATAAGACGGAGAGCATCATCAAAATAATACCCAATTTCAATAATTTCGTATTCATAGTTTTCTCCTTTTTTTAATTATTTGTTGAACTTGCTGATTCCCAAGTTGCAAACTGCATCAAATCTCCTGTACCACCGTAGATTTCTTGAATAACATACGCTTTTTTGCGAGGATAAAATCCTCTGCCCAAGCGCTCGTCGGCTTCAAAGAACATTCCGTAGTAGAGAACGGTAAATCCGTTCCAGGAGTAGTCAACAGTGCATCCGTACAGTCTGAAGAAGTGACAGGCATGTACGTAATGCATTTCATCGGATTCCATTGCATCAAAATAAGCTCTTACAAATTCCGCCTGTATGTTTTCATACTCCTCGGTAGTTTTGTAATACTTTCCGTCAACGTGATAAACCTTATAGTCCATATCGTCGGCGGTTGTTAGAAGCAATGAGTCCTTTTTAGAGGATAAACCAAATTCAGTAAACCAAACCTCCTTATCGCCATCCCCATTGTTTTTCATAACCTCATAACAACGATTATTTGCCTCTACCCACAATCTGATATCAAATTTATCTTCATGGGGATCGTTTGTATTCGCATAAGGATATTTACCAAGATCATATGGATGCCAAGCTACGCCCTGGAAATAATTATCCGGGTCAGTATCGGCTTCAAGTCCAGTTGGGAAATTGCCACTCGCGATATTTTCATAGATAAGCTCCATAAAATATGTTATGGAATCAATTCCGTTATTTTCTGTTACCTTGGTACCATCCTCAAGCAAATATGAGGTTACGGGGGCAAATCCGGGAGTAATCGTCATTGCGTTGGGATTACCCGCCTTTATACCCCTATTAGCGTAATACATAATATCAATCGTTACCTTAGCTCTCTCAAGATAGGTCATTTCCCTATCCGCATATTCCATAAAGGAGTGATTTGTTTCGTTTCCGACCTCCCAAATGGTAATTTGAGGAAATGTTGATGCTAAGGTTTTCCACATCAACTCGGTCTTATCAAGAAATGTCTGATAATCCGGTGAGTCAAAATGAGGAACTAAATGTCCTGTACCTCCGGTTGTTGAAGGCGTTACAGGTAAAATGTGTGCCATTCCCGTAATCTCTTCAATTCCCACGCTATTCATACGATCAAAAACGTCATTAAAATATGACACTGTATTTTTTGAGATTGAAGTGAGCATAGCGTCAGTCGTTACTTTAGCATAGGAAAATCCTGAAAAAATATCCGAAGCCACGAACCACATTCTAAAGCTTTTAGCTCCCAAAGCACCTGCCAAATCAATAGATTTTTCAGTGTTAAATGCATTTACATTTGAGGAGATAAGTGGCTCTCCCAAGCCGTACAAATATTTTCTTGCAGGTTCAGTATTATCAACAGGATTTTTTGGAGCAGTTGTGCTCTGCTCGGTAGTAACACTATTATCAGAAGGTAATAATCCACATGCAGCTAAAACATTCATACACAAAATGCACGCCATAATAATTATTAATAATCTTTTCATATTACTCAGCTCCTATATCGGAATACTTATACAGGTCGCCGGTGCCTCCATAAAGCTTTTGAAGCTCTATCGCCTTAAATCTTGGGTCAAAACCATTGCTTGCAGAGGTAAATTCACTATAATATCCCCAATAATTCTGATATTCTCCACCCCATGATACCGCATTTTGACATTGATACAATCTAAATGCGCAGCAAGAAATAACATATGGCATATCATTTAACATATATTGATAAGCCAAAGCCATGTATTCCGTTTGGAGTTCCTCTAACTCGGGATCTCCATCATCATGGAAACCAAATTCAGTAAATGCTACTGGAAGTCCCTCATCACCATTGTCTATAATTGCCTGATAAATCTTATTGTTACCAATCAACCAATCCTCATTAATGGATTTTCTAGAAGGAACATAAGGATGCCAACAGAAGCCATCAAAATAATCTCTTGGATTGGTGCTTCTTTCAGATGCAGGAACATTTGAAGGTGCTAATCCACCCTTAATAGTATCATAAACGTCACGGATATAATATTCAATAGAAACATAGCTTCCAGGCGTTGTAAATGCAAATCCACTTGTAAATGCTTTATTTTCCGGATTTGCCTTGTGGATACCCTTAGCAGCGTAGTACATATAGTCGGTATAAATAGTAACCTTATCCTCATAGCTAAAGCCACCACTTAAGCCGTTACCTATCGAGCCGCTATTTTTTATGTATCCATTGGGATGGAAGAAGTTATCGGAATTCATTTCATTTCCCATTTCCCAAATTGTAATTTCAGGGAAAAGCTTAGCGGTTTCATAATACAAATCGGTAAGCGAATTCATCCAATCATCGTAGT
The DNA here is from genome assembly GCA_045612715.1 of Eubacteriales bacterium. GTDB lineage: Bacteria > Bacillota > Clostridia > Oscillospirales > CAG-272 > RGIG4608. The sequence goes on along the minus strand of JAZKZP010000123.1, from coordinate 17,376 downwards.
ATTCATCGTCGAGAGTAGGAACACTGCGTGAGGAATCTGGAGCAAATCCTGTGTCAGATGGGAAATAATCCATTAAACCAATAAAGAGCTCTACACCCGCTTCTTTCAAAAGTCGGTATGCATTTTTAAGATATTCGTAAGCCTCTTCATCATATTGTCCTGCAGTGGTCATAAATGATGTGGGAATTCTGAAACGAATGGATTTAACACCTAACATTCCGATAATATCGGCGGTAGTTTCCATATCGAATCCGCTTACTGTGTGGCGGTATTTACCGTTAACCTTGGCTAAACTATTACTGATAGTTTCCAAAATAGGCTCGTCAATACCGTAAATAAACTCCTGTGAAATATTAGCATAGGGGTCTTCGGGCGCGGGATTTATCAAGTTTTCAATAAATGCACATCCGGAAAAGCTTAAAATTAAGCCAATTAATGTAATAAGTGAGATGATTTTTTTCATATTTAATCTCCTTTATCCTTTTATTCCACCGGCAACCGTATTTTCTACAATCTTCTTTTGGAATATACTGTATAAAATAATTACCGGTATAGTTGCAACAACCATCAGAGCAAATAAAGCAGGAAGGTTGGCATCCGAACCCGATCCAATATCAGATCTCAAAAGATAAAGTCCAACGGATAGGGTCTTATGGTTTCTCAAATAGAGATATGGGTTTATATAGTCATTCCATTTTCCAATAAAGCCTACAATCGAAACTGCTACAACCGACGGCAACGCAAGGGGCATCATAACTTTTGTAAAAATCTTAAAATGTCCCGCGCCGTCAATTTTTGCTGCTTCTGCATAAGCTGATGAAATATTTTTAAAAAATCCGTACAACAACAAGAACGTATAGTCAAAAGCTGTTGCACCTTTGATAATGATACCTATATATCGTCCCGAAAGATTCCAGTCATTCATAAGACGATAGCTTGCCGCAAGAGATCCTGCAGTAGGAATAATCATTACAAAAACAACCAATGCATACAAAAATTTTCTGCCCTTGAATTCATATCTACTTACTATATACGCCGCGCAGCAGCTTGCAAATACGGATGTTAATGTTCCTCCAACCGCAACTATAATGCTATTGATGAACATTCCAAAAATATCAAAGGTTTTAATAACGTAATCGTAATTTTTTAACGATAATATTGACTGTGAAAAATCAAATGGATATAAAATAAAGTCTCTATTTGTTCTGAATGACTGTATTAATACCCATAAAAGCGGGAAAATCAAGGTAGCCGCATAAATTGTAAAGATGACAAAGGCTATCAAAATAGGAATTTTGTTAGTTCGCGGTAAAAAGCGCCTTTTGTCCTTTAGTACCTTTTTCATTTAAACACCTATCCTTTACTTAAAATAGCCAACCAAACAAAAGTTCAAATATACGGCGGAAAAATTCAATAATAACTGTAAAAATATTCGCCTTTTCCTCGGGTTCGGAGGGCTTCACAGCAGGTCTATCGCTGGGATCATCCTCTGGCTCAGGAAGAGGTACTTCAGTATTAGTATTGTCATCTTTAACGCTTGTCAAATTAACGAACTGCATAGAATCCAAAGTAGCTGTTCCATTTTCTGCTCTTACACCAACCTGACCTACGTAGGTCACGTCATTAATCGTAAACAATTCAACACCAAGCAATTCTCTCTGCTCGTTCTCGTAGATTGCACTGAAGGACAATTTCTGACCCATCAATGTAACTCTGACTTTTACTGAACGGTTATTAATCAATTCAGTAACCAAATCTTTACATGCATATTTGGTTTCTTTTCCATCGTAATCGTAGAAGGAAACACCGTCAGTAGTAAGCTTCAAAGAATATTCCTTACCGTCTGCGTGACCGATTACAATTGAAAGATCAGCGCCTTCGGTAATGTTGTTTATCTTAAGATTCAAAATAAACGCTTCGGACATTCCGGAAGTAAGCAAATAACCATTATTAAGAACAAGAGTTCCATTTTCAAGAGTTGCATTTTCTTGTACTACTCTATTGTCTGGCAAGGATTTGTCAAAACTAAGCTCAAGTGTGGGCTGTGTTGACTTATTAACTACCAAAACAGTGGTCTCTCTATTGATCTGGCTCTCGGATACATATGTTATTTTATAATATCCCTGTTTTGTGAAGGTATACTCGTTAGAAGGATCTAAAGTAACCTCTTCGGTATCAGTTACTGTTACAGTATATGCTTCATCAAAATTAACCATTTCGGGAGTCAAGTTAACCTTTTCTCCAACATAAACTATTCTTGGCACACGGTCCAAGTTAAAGTGAGGCACTTTGTATGCTTCACCAATTGTAGTTATAATGCTTTTACCGATTTGCGCTCTCAAATCATTGGAAGGAATAGCATAATATCCATTAGTTTGCTGATTATTAACTATACCGTAATTTGTAAAGTTATCAGCAAACAAAATTCCACCTTCAGAATCCAAAACTGTTATGTGGTGAAGAACAACATCATTCACAAGTTTCTTTTGGCTAACACCAAAGGAAATATAATATCCACCGGAAATCAAATATTCAGGGAAACATCCCTCCATGGTATAAAGCTTAATGTAATCCTTAGACAACGCATTATAAGTTTCTTCATTTCCACCGTTGGACAAGAAAACTTCTTTAGATTCAGTGAGCTTTGCATAAACCTCAACGGTTCCGTTTTCTGCAATATCAATCTTATATGTTGTTTTTGAATAGAACAATGTCTTTTCACTTATACCATCATTATATATTGTAGAAATGTCAGTTCCCTTTTGGTCTGCACCATCGTAATATGTATATCCTTGCAATGATGCGCCAAATGTAAGTGCCTTTTTATATGCAAAGGAAGAATGCATTGTTGCAGTTTTGTTGTCATTCAAGGAAATTGCTAAAACTGCATCAGGGTTTTCACCGAGCTTAGCTTCAAGAATTATCGTTGTAGCTCCGGTCACTTTTTTGTCAATGTAATTAACATGATTGGTAATTTGACTGCCAAATTCACTGTGATATGTTAAATAGCTCTCATTATATGAGCTTTCCGGAGTTGTAATATCATTGTTTGTTTCTGCACTAACCGTAAAAACCGAAATAGGCAACATCAGGAGAATGGAAACAATTAATAAAATTATACTTATTTTTTTCATTTTTTCTTCCTCCTTATTCAAACTCTAAATTGGTCAATGAGAAATTAGATATCGTAAAGTTAGCTGTGGTTGCTGCTCCGATTGAGAAATATCCGTATGTATCAACATCCTCACATACTGCTCTTGGAATTGACAATACGCTTTCGGGCTCACCCGCAAACTTATAATACATAGTGATTGTACGATCCTTTACGATAAACATTATCGTCATATGCTCTTTACCATTTGTTCTGTTCCAAAAATCCTCATCATTGAAGATATTATCGTTCAATGCAATTGAGGTACTCGTCTTTCCACCTGCGTTGGTGAATTGCAAGCCTGTCAAAGCCTCAAGATTTGTCTTTCCGGCAACGGGCATTCCGTATTCATCCTCTGTATAACCTCTTGATACTAAAATCAATGTTTTACATTCAGAGTGAGTAAGATTATATGCATCCTTGCCAAAGCTAAATGTAATAATATTATTAGAGTCATTCTGAGTTATGTCATACAAATCAAATTTAACTACGTATTCAGAATATTTGTGTTTTGTAGCCAAGAAAGAGCCCTTCTTAGCATTTATAAAGTTGATTTCATTATATCCCTTGAGTCTTCTTGCATTACCCAAAACGTAAAATTCATCATTGGAAACATAGGGTTTTCCTTCGGAATCCAAAACAGTAAAGTCTGCAGAAACAGAAGGTGCGTCGGAAGATTGATATAAATATGTATCAAGCTTATATCCTGTTAAATTCACTTCTTGACCGTTAGCGGTTTTTACACCGGGATTTCCGCCAAGCTTCTCAATAGCAAAGGTTTCAACATATTCACCGTCAATATACATTTGTACGGTGTTATCTGCTTTAACATAGAACTTATAAAGATGATCGCCTGCAGTCAAAACATGTTCTTTTGTCTTGCCTTTATAGTCTTCAAATTGAACCTTTGTTCCCAAAACCTTGCTAAGGCTGATCGCTGAATATCCAGTTTCATCGCTTCCTAAAACGAATTGCAATTTTTGGCTTCCCAAATTAAGTGCATTCATTTTGATTTCTATATCATAAATTGAGTAAGAATTCATGTCAGGGTTAACTATAAGCTTTGAAATAAGAGATGCTTCACCCTTCATTTTCATATAGCCAACTGTACCATTGGTAATCATTGAACTATACTGTCCTACGCTTGAGTTCCAAACTCTAAATTCATAATTTTTGTAATCGGGGCTTCCTGAACCAACTACGTGCTCAACGGTTGGTTTTTCCAAATTGTTTGAAGGAGTATAAATCACTTCATTTGTAGCAGTATCGGTTACTTTGATATTAGAAAAATTAGCAACACCTGAATTCATACTACCGAATGAAAAATATCCGGCAACGTTTGCATAATGAACTCTGGCAATTTTTTCGCCATACTCGATTACAGTATCCTCAGTTCTGTTTGCAGGTTCTGCAACCATGTATACATCAACGTAGTTTTGGCTTCTATCCTCGCCTGTATCGGTTCCAAAATGTGCATCCAATTTGATACAATATCTTGTTCCGTCAAAACGAATATTGTTAAAGCCATAAACACTCTTATGAGCGGCAGCATCTGCCTTAGCTTCCTCTGAACCGCTTGCTACAACTGACGCAGAATCAGTTGCCTTAATGCCCTGTCCAATATAATGTGTAATATTGGAAGTGGAGAATACTAAAACACTTCCGGGGTTGCCTTCACCAAGAGCTGCAAATCTTTGAGCTGACTTATAGCATCCAATGTATAAAGCAAACCATGATGTGTCAATAGCAGAAACAGTAACCTCCAAGGAATAGTCGCTTGAAAGTCCGTTACCATTACCTGTAGAGTCAACAACATCTCTCAAACCCTTCCAACCAACGGAAGTTGCAAAATCTCCGCCTTTGATTTGAATAGCTCCGCCCTCATTAACAAGTGCAGCATCTCCTTCGGTCTCCCACACTTCAGGATTGATTGCATCACCATAAAAATCATCGTCAATATGCGTTGATTTTGTGGCGGAAATGTTAACTGTATTAGGTGAAATCAGCAACACAACAATCAAAAGCAATGAAATTAAAATTTTTAATTTTTTCATAAATTATTTGTCTCCTTTCTTAAAATTCAACATCTGGAGTTAATTTTTCGAGGAACCATTTAATAAATAATATTACCGGTATTCCAACCAACGAGAATAGTAATCCAAAAGCAGCTCCGTCTTGAACGCCGTCAATTGAACCGTTATCTACTTTAGCAAAAACGTATAGCGCTATCGTTCCCGTGTTTCCGTTTACACCACCAGATGGTCCGCAAAGTAACAAAGGATGAACATAGTAGCTGAAAATTGCCAATGTATTCATAACGAAGAATGTTGTAATCGTAGGCATTACCAAGGGTAAAGTCACCTTGAAAAATTCCTGTCTCAATGTCAAGCCCTCAAGTCGTCCTACTTCAATAACCTCCTGCGGTATTCTTTCAATAGATCCCTGCAAAAGCAACATTTTATAACCAAGTCCACTCCAAATGGTAAAAGTAAATACCATTATCATTGCCAACTCGCTTTGTGAGTTGAACCAGTCGGGTGTTTCACCGAGTATCCTTTGCAACAAAAGATTTATTGGCCCGAAATCAGCATCAAACATATACTTATATGACATTGCAACAACTACCGTTGATACAATTGATGGCAAAAAGAATATTACTCTGAAAAAGCTGCCAAAGGGAACTTTTTTTGATAGGAAGAATGCCAAAATCATTGATAATGGCAACATTATAAAGTTTTGAATTACGAACACAAATGCTGAATTTTTAAGATAATTAATTATGTTCGCATCAGGATAAACGAAAATCGATTCGATTATTGTTTTGAAGCGGTCCAAGCCACTCCAAACGTAAGTCGCCTCTTGCGTGTTCCATCTAAAAAATGATAGATAGAACGTATTGGCGTTTACGTAAACCCAAAACACCAAAAAGTGAAGAATGGGCCAAAGAAGCATTAGAGAAATGAAAATTCTTTCATTTCTCTTTTTGCTGTATATTCTGTCACCTCTTGATACATTGGTTTTTAATTTCAATGTATCTTTCATTTGTTATTATTCCTCGCCAGCTGTTTTTTCCCAGTTCTTCCAGTTCTTAACTGCGTAATCGTACATTACCTTACATACGTCCTCAGGTGTTTTATTTGCAGAACCGGACAAGTTTCCGTAAAGTGATGTTGCACCATAGTATGGCCATTCGCTTACGCCCGCATAAGTAAAGATGGGGCTATCTGAATAACGCCACATTCTATCACTTGTTTCATACAATTTATATACGCTCTTGCTATATTCGGAAATGTTGGGAATATTTGAAGGATAGTAGTTGAAAGGACGCAATGCGCCAGAAACCTCTGTGTACAATTCAATCATTTCGGGCTGGTTCATGTATGCCAAGAATGCCTTTGCCTTTTCAACCTGTTCAGGAGAGTGGCCAGCAGGAATACATGCGAATGAGCCTGCTTCTGTATTCAATACGGATTTTGTTGCAGTTGCTCCATCAATCATAGGAACACTCATCATCTTATAATTGAAATCGTCAGAAAGAATGCTTGCAATTTCGTTTTCAAGCCAAGTACCGCTGATTGTAAACGCAGCCTTACCCATTGCAAATTGCTGTTCCGCATTCAAGTGGTCACGGCTCATAGGCTTATCAATACTATTAATGAATGAACCATCAGCACCAACGATCAATTCCTTCCAAAGCTTCAAAGCTTCAACTCTACCCTTTTGGTTAAATACGTCTGCGCTTTCAAAGTCGTAGAAGCTGTGCTGTGTGTCAACACCATCATACTGTGCCCACCAAGTTAAAGTGATGAAATCCCAATATTTCATCTCTGCACCGCCCCAAGAGAAAGGAACTGCATCTGTCTTAGCCTTGATATCTTCGATACACTGCTTAAGCTCGCTCTCTGTAGCAGGAGGATTGTCCCATCCAGCCTGTTTCAAAATATCTACGTTATATACCAAGCTTGTGCAAGGGCTGTTCCAAGGCATAACCCAGAAATGCTCTTCATCGTGAACAGTTTTGCTCATCTTACCATAATCGTTAAAATCGTCAACCAACATATCATAAAGTGTAGCGTCAGTTGTTGCACCTGAATTTGTAAACAATTTAGAAACGGTGTTTGTTACATTGTATTTAGATGTGATAGTTGTATCACCATATGTAGCGCTGAATGTACCGTCATAAATATCGTCCATGGGCTCAATCCAACCCTGCTGAACGTATTCGTGCCAGTTTGTGTACTGAATAAACATAATATCTGACAAGTTTCTGCCCGCCTGAAGTGTTGTACGAGCATTTACTGTGATCATGTTATCAGGATCCAATTCAACTGCGATACCTGTGTCTTCTGTAAATCTTTTAGCAATTTCTTCTATCCAAGCAGCGCCTGTGCCACCCTTATAATAAGAAATTTTGATTGTTCCATTTTCTCCACCTGGTGTAGAGGGTCCGCCGGGACATGCTGTCAAAACGGGCATTACCATCAATACCATAAGGATTAGGATTGCAATAGATCTTATAATTCTGTTTTTCATTTTTGTTTCCTCCAAAATATTTTATATTTTTTGGGGCATTGCCCCATGTTAACTGTATTTTGGGGCTCAAAGCCCTGTCAACTCCCAAAGGATAATTGACACAAATAATTGTTATTCGTTAAATAGTCCAAATCTAACAAACGAATAATTATCTCTATATACCGATGATTTGCCCTTGTTCCACGTTCCGAATGCCACAAAGGTTGCCGGTCTTACAGCAAAGGGTTCCTCTTCGTTGATTACGTGATGAGGTCCCAATAAATTACGGTTTGAAGAATATAAGGTGATTATTATTTCATTTTCACCCACTCGCAAATATTCAGAGATATCCACTATATTTCCAAAATAGGATTTACGCACTTCATTTCCGTTAATCTTTAAATATGCTAAATGGAATCTTCCCTTTAGATTAAGATAATAATTAATATCATCTACCGTTATAGTTTTTTTCAAGGTAACACTTCCACTGAAGAAGGGATAACCGTCTAAAATTAAATCATCGATGGTGCTTTTAGCATTATCAATATAGAAATCATTCTCGGCTAAATAAGTATTTTTTTCTTTACCTCTTATAAAGCCACCTGAACTATACACACCAAAATGTCCCTTCAGATAACAAGCCTCAATATTTGTATCGTAAGAAAGACAATTTTTTAAGGATTCCGTTACGCCATCGGTAAACAAGGCATAATATACTTCAGGTTTTTGATAATAATAAATTTTGATAATTATTTCATTTTTGCCAATAAGCAAATTTTTTGAAATATTCAATCCAAATATGTTTTTTTCTACGTCGGAAACTCTATCCAATTCTCTTTTGTGTCCATTGACAAAAAGCTCTTTGATATTCATATCCTCAGTATAAAACTCTATTTCCTGCGGAGTATTTAAATTAAATTGATATTTCAGATAAAGCTCGCCCTCATATCTTTCATTCAGCAATTCATCAAGAATTCCCAAAACGTGATATTCATCGGTGTAATTAACACCGTCCTTTGAATACGATGCCATATCCAATGTCAAATAGTTCTTGCTTTTATCAATTATTTCAAACGGTCCGTTTATGATTAGTTCTTTTTTATCGGTATGACCCTCTATATGATGTTGGTCATTCCAAATCAACACTTTTGACTCCTTGGGTTCAAGTGAAAGCTTGGTAGAAATCACTTTTTCAGAATAATCTTCAAGATTGAATTCTATAAAGCTCTTGAAATCACCTCTATACTCAATTTGAGCCGCATTATCAAAATCCGTATTGACAACGTATAACAAACGCAATCCATTGATTTCCCTCAAAGTGGAGTGAATCTTTTTGTTATCGCCAAGCACACGGTAAGGTTGAGAATTTACAATCTCATCCATAGATGTGTTAGAATCAAATTCATATTTATGCGGCATACCCTCTAAATATGTAGGCAAGCCTTGAGTGAATAGCATTTTGCCACCGTTTGAGTAAAACTCGCCAAGCATTCTCTCCGAACTTAAGTCCATAGTTTCAATCTTTGGAAAAACAATGTATTCATACTGACACTGACCAACAATTAATTTGCCGTTTTCCACTCTTCCATGCTTTGCAAGAATGGTTTCGTCAATTATGTGATATCCAATATTCAGTGATGATAATGTATCTGTTAATTCGACATAATACTTATCTAAAGATTGATACAAATGCTTAAATGGTTTGTCTCGCTTATAATCGAAATATGCGCTTCTAAGTGGACAGAACACACCGACGTTTGCGATTTCCTTTGATTCTCCCAACAACGCACCTAGAGTTGCAAAATAATCATTAAATGTTTTAATGTCTTTTTTCACCCAAGGATTAAACCAAGAAAAATGAGCAGGATAATCGCGTTTTCTTTGCCCATGCTCTGCGTATGGAAGCAAATGCTGACACATAATGTTAACTCCATTAACGTATTGCGCCTCTGCAATTGCTCTAAGCTCACTTGGAGTTACGTCCCAGCCGCACATAGCAAATGTTTCTGTCAAAATTTTCTTTTTGCCCAACTGCATTGCAACCGAAGAAACCTGTTTGGATGCAATCGGTCCATCTACAGTTCTTTTGAGCTTGTCGATACCGGGAATATCCATATATTCATAAAATGGCATGATTCCCGCGCAACACGTCATTTGGAGTTCCAAAAGCGTTTCTTCAATATAATGTCCTGTGAGTTGAATATTATGCTCACCACACCAGTCGAAGATTTTATGCGCAAAATTGCTAAGCATAAGCTCCTGCATGGATTTCCAATACTTATATCTAATGTCACGATAATTACCCTTTTCTATGAACATCAATCCTAAATAATCAAGAAGGTCCATCTGGTATGTATCAGCGAAATAATCCAACAACATCATAGTAAAAGGATGCTTTGAGCGAAAATACTGTGGCTCGTCTGTAAAGAAGCCCTTCAGATCATTAAAATCCTCCCCCAAAGTGTCCTTATATTTTTGATGCGTTTCTTTAATAAACTGTTCAACCACATCAGGATTTAATATATCGACTGTAGATAATGAATAATGCAAATACACGTTCAAACATTCGTGCTCAACGGGTGCATTAATTCTTTGAATACCATTTTCCAGTATCCTATAGTTTACATAAGCAGAAGAATCGAATTCACCTATTGCGTATGTCAAATAGCAATCTCGATTTTCCTCTTTTTCTAAAAGCTTACCACCAACGAATCCACTAGGCCATCCGTTTTCATCGTATGCCCAGCTCTGCATTCCAAGTTCCTTGCCGGCTTTAATACAAGCATCGATGCAACTAAACCACTTGTCACTCAAGTATTCGGTTTGAAGTCCGCCTCTGGCGTGCATAAAGTAACCGCCAAAGCCATTCTCCTTCATCCACTTGACCTGTTCTACCAGCTCATCTTCTTGTAAATCGCCGTTCCATGACCAGAATGGTAAAGAACGATATTCGTCTATAGGTAATTTTTCTAATAAGGCTGTTTTTAAACTCATGTACCACCCTGCTCGAATTCCTCAATCCGCCAACTCGACTTCCATTCAAGATACGGCACGCCGTTCTCATCGAATTTTACCGGCAGCCATACGTAAGTCGCTAACGACACGTTGTTATCGGTTAATTCAGCCCTTTCTTGTTTTGTCATAATAGGTTTAACGTCAGGATTTTTTGAAAACTGACTATAAAACACATCTAAAATATTCGGCATGTCTATACTGCAATCCAACAACCAACGATCTCCCAAAGCAATATATAAGTCGGGAATTTGAGGATGTTTGAAAACGGATGAGTATTGAGCATGGAAAGAATTTTCATATATATCGTTTTTACACGCTAAGCCAAGCTCGATCCATTCTCCGTGAAGATCAGTAATATCATAAACATATGAAGGATTTGCAAAATAACTCGTTGTTCCTGAAGCAAATAAGTATTTGCGTCCATTATGTTCAAAAAATGCAGGTGCTTCTTTTACAAGCGGTGGGCACTCAAGTTCCAAATGAGAACTCCATTTGTCAGTAAGACCAGTGTAATCCTCGTTCAATTCGTGCAAAATCATTGCCGTATGAGGATTTTCAAACACCACATATGCCTTTCCGTCAGTAACAAACAAATCAAAATCTCCTGCATTATGTGGTGCAGGCGAAAACTCATGAAGATACTTCATGCTCTTCAAATCCTTTCCGGTACAAACAGCAAATGTGCACTCGGTCCAGTTGATATTTGAGCCGGTTCTTCTCCCAGCCTTTACCCACATTACATATTCTTTGTTTTTTTCATTATATAATATATGCGGACGATCAATTACATTGACCGGATAAAAGGGATTATTAATGTCATCGCTTTCGGGATACAAAAAACCTTCGTCCACCCAGTTATACAAATCGTCGGAAGAATATAATTTCATTCCATGATGTCTGTATTTACAGGGTTCTGGGGTTGCATTACCCGTTATTCCCTCTTTATTTTCTCCGTACCACCAATACTTGCCCTCGCAATAAATGATTGCTCCTGCGTGGGCTTGAATCAGTTTATTATTATTGTCGTACCAGAATTTTCCTGGTCTGATTTTATTATACATATGTCAATTTATTTAACCCTGCTCCTTACAGGTATATGACAGCTGAGTTTCAGCATCAAACAAGTGACAACGATTCATATCAAAAGCAATCTTAACATCATCACCGATAGCAAGATCAGTACGAGGAGATACAGCAGCGGTAACTCTTTGTCCCGATATATAAACAGACAAGTTGGTTGATGCTCCCAAAAGCTCTGAAATATCAACCTTAACGTCAATAGTCCATTCAGGATACTGCTCCAAAAACTCTTTAGAATCATTAATGTGTTCAGGACGAATACCAAGAACTATTGGCTTTTCAAACAAATTGTTTTCTTTTGCAATCTGAATCTTATCTTCAGTCAATTTGAACTTGGTAATCTTATCATCTGCAACAAAATATCCGTCAGAACTAATAGTACCATTTATAAAGTTCATAGGTGGAGTTCCAATAAAGCCCGCAACGAACATATTTCTCGGATAATTGTAGATTTCAATAGGAGTACCGATTTGCTGAACATATCCATCCTTCATAACAACGATGCGTGTTGCCATGGTCATAGCTTCGATCTGGTCATGTGTAACGTACACAGTAGTGGATTTCAAACGTTCGTGAAGCTTGATAATCTCCGCTCTCATCTGAACTCTGAGTTTTGCATCAAGATTTGACAAGGGTTCGTCCATCAAAAATACCTTTGCGTTTCTAATAATGGCTCTTCCCAATGCAACTCTTTGACGCTGACCACCAGACAATGCTTTGGGCTTTCTGTCCAAATATTCAGTCAATCCCAATATTTCAGCTACCTCGTTTACGCGAGCGCGAATTTCGTCTTTAGGAACTTTTCTCAACTGTAAACCAAAAGCGATATTGTTATACACTGACAAATGGGGATAAAGAGCATAAGATTGGAACACCATAGCAATTCCACGATCCTTTGGCTCTACTTCATTCATTAATTCTCCATCAATATAAAGCTCGCCGCTTGTAATCTCCTCAAGACCGGCAATCATACGAAGTGTAGTTGATTTGCCGCAGCCCGAAGGTCCTACCAAAACGATGAATTCCTTGTCTTTAATATCCAAATTAAAGTCAAATACCGCCTGTACTCCGTTGGAGTACACCTTGTTTATGTTTTTTAATTCCAAATTTGACATATTACCCATCCTTTTCGTTGTGAAATTTGTTGTTTTTATACAATATAATAATAACACAAAGAAAAAATAATGTCAATATTTGATAAACATATTGACAAATGTTCATTTAGTGTGATAAAATATGAGCATATTGGTGACATTTTTGTCACAAATCGTCAAATTTTATCAAACAGGAGTTTTTATGTTAAGCATTAAACGTCATGAAAAAATATTAGCCATTATTCAGGAGAGAAAAACCGTTACTTCCAAGGAGCTTCAGAAGCTTGTTTATGTCTCTCACTCGACTATTATACGCGATCTAACCGAACTTGAAAAAATGGGCTTAATAAAAAGAATACATGGCGGAGCTTCGATTGTTGTTCCCAAGGATATAGAATCATCATTCAACATCCGAGTTAAAACTAACATCAACGAAAAAAGCATTATAAGTAAGTCCTCTACGCAATTTATCGAAAACGGAAGTACTATTTTTATAGATTCAAGCAGCACGTTGCAAACGCTCATTCCATACCTCAAAAATTTCAAATATTTAACAGTAATCACCAACGGAATGAACAGTGCCATGCTACTTTCTAAAAACACAGATGTATCCATATTTTTCTTGGGAGGTCAAATTTCAGGAAATTCAAACTCTTCAATGGGATGCGTAACATTAAATAATTTGGATAATTTCAATGCGGATTTGGCAATTTTATCTACAAGCGGTATTTCAGGTGATATAATTTGTGAGCATAGTATTGAACAAGCAGCAGTTAAAAAGCTCATGATTAAAAGAGCCGCTAAATCCATTTTGCTTTGTGATAGCTCAAAATTCGGTATAAAGCATCAAAGTACTTTCGCAAGCTTCAACGATATTGATTATTTTATTACCAACGAAATGCCATCAAAAGAAATACTTCAAGCCATCGACAATTCAAAATGCAAATTAATTATCGCTGAATAAACTGCGTAATCGACCAATATAACAAACAAAAAAAGTTTAACAAATTTTTTAATCTTCAATAAAGTATAAAAATAGAGGTGCATCTCTTGCACCTCTATTTTTAGTTAATAATTTTCATGTTCATTAATCGAAATGCTTTAAATTACCAAAGAATTTCAATTTAGTTATTCCCTTGAATTCATTTATCCTCAACAAGATTTTTATCAAAAAAAGCCAAAAATCTGTTCCAATCGTCGCGCGAAAGGAAATGTCTTCCCTCTCTAACGTAATACCCCACTCTGCCCTCGTGGTAATTCACGCCTATTTCAGCCTCGTCAGGAATATTTACTGCGCCTTGCTCGCCATAATTCTCCCACATAACAGAAGCACTTTTGGCGCAAAGCATTTCAGCGTGAGGATTTGCCCAAAGGTCCTCACTTGCAGATCCAATGCTAACTATTCTTGGAGCAATGCATTTAATCAAGTCATCTTGATCAAATCCCATTGTCAATTCCATATCGATATATTTGGAAAAGTTTTTATTAAACCAAAAAGGAAACATTTCGTATATATCTTTTATACTCTCAGAGTGTTCGTTTCTGTGTTTGTATAAAGCAGCACCCGAAGTTCCCGAATCGTTAGAGTGAACGAATCTAAATCTTTCATCATTAGCAGCTGTCCAAAGAGCAGTTTTACCAAGGCGAGAATGTCCAACCACAGCCACATTTGCAAGGTCAATATCATCTCTCGTTTGCAAATAATCCATTATTCGCATAGCCGCCCAAGCCCAAAGTGAGATTTTGCCTGTTTCCCCATTTGGAGCATATCTCTCTGCTAATCCATCAATGATATTAGAATCGTTTGTAACACTTTGATAATCAAACGAAGCGCAAGCCCAACCCTTGTCAACTACTTCTTCTGTTGGGTAGAATTTATCCGGCACGTCAGGTTTGAAATTTATCAAAACAATAGTTTTGTTCTTTCCTTTGTTTTGAGGCAGACATAGCTTAAAGGAGAACGAAAAGTTACTTTCATCCTCAAGTGTACAATTTAAATTAATTTTATACAATTGAGCGTGTCCTCCACAATAATTGCGACCCTCTATTATCTTTTCATCGGCTTCTATTTTCTTAGGTGAGGGTGGTATTTCTCCATATACCTCGTTTGCAAAAATAGCAAGAAGCTTTTGTCTCTGTCCACAAAATTTTGTATCAAATTCTAAGTTGTTCATCAAAAAACACCTCCAACCTATCGGTTTATCTCGTTGTCTAACAGTTGTATTGTATCATAAAATCTACGAAATGTAAATAGAGCTGTGCAAAAACAAAAAGCCCCACCTAGTAGAGCTTTTTGTATATAAGATATTAAATTTAAAAAGATAACACCAAAAGATATCCCGAGCAATAAAAATTGCTCGGGATTCTTTTATTTTTTCTTAAAAACAAAGAATTTACTTATAACGTAATTTGCGATAATAACAACCACGCTTGCCACAATCTTTGACCAAAGGTCTGCAGTGAAAGTTAAAATAAATTTAAATGGAACGTAATTCAAAGCATTAAGTACCCAAACTGTGCCAAAGGTGAGTGCAGTATCAAGTCCAAGAGTGCCAACTCTACCGAGCGAAAAGTTCAAAAGCTCTTTTGCAGTTTCATTTTTGGTTGTACCCCCTGCGTTAAATACCCATTTTTTGTTTGTGAAGAACGCAACGAGCACGCCTGCGACCCATTGAACTATCTGCGCAACGAGGCGAACTGCGTTGAATTTTGCCTCGTCGGGAGATATTCCACCAATATGCTCTGCAAAAAGTAAAATGGCAAAATAAACACCCATCGAAACCGCAGTTGTAACAACGCCAAAGAAAATATACGTTATTATCTCTCGATATTTCTCAAATATTTTTTTCATATCATTATGAAAGCTTATAAGTAGTTCCTGCAGAGCTATCAATAAGAGTTATTCCCTTATCAGAAAGATATTTTCTAATCTCGTCTGCACGAGCATAGTTTTTCGCTTTTTTAGCTTCAGCTCTCTCAATGATGAGCGCTTCAACCTCTTTTGCAAGCTCCTCTGAAACTCCTTCGGGAGCAGCGGTTGCCTTCTTTGCTTCTTCTTCAAGTTTTACTCTAAGAGTAGCGGCGTGACCTATAAGGTCAAGAGAAAGGACTCTGTCAAAATCAGCAAAAAGAGCAAGCTTTGTTGCATCGTTTGTTTTTGCCTTAAGAACATCGTAAAGCGCAGTTACCGCCAAGGATGTGTTGAGGTCATTATCCATAGCATCGGTAAATCTTGCCTTAAGAGTTGCAAACGCATCTGCGTCCACTTCTCCACCCTCTTTGAGAGTAGCGATTTTGGATATTAACTTATTATAGGAAATCTTTGCATTGTCAAGATTTTCATAGCTGAATACAAGATTCTTTCTATAATGGCTCTGCATGCAGAAGAAACGATATTCCATGGGGTCATAACCTTTAGATTCAAGCAAAGAAACTGTCAAGAATTCGCCTGTGGATTTACTCATCTTACCACTATTTGTGTTAAGGTGAAGTACGTGGAACCAATAGTTGCACCACTTGTGACCGATGTACGCTTCACTCTGTGCAATTTCGTTTGTGTGGTGTGGGAAGGCATTGTCGATACCACCACAGTGAATGTCGAGCTTATCACCAAGGTGCTTCATGCTGATACAAGAGCATTCAATATGCCAACCAGGGTAACCAACACCCCAAGGAGAATCCCATTTGAGTGCCTGATCCTCGAATTTTGATTTTGTGAACCAAAGAACGAAGTCATTTTTATTCTTTTTGTTTGTATCCTCTTCAACACCTTCACGTACACCTACAGCCAAATCT
Source organism: Eubacteriales bacterium (assembly GCA_045612715.1). Taxonomy (GTDB): domain Bacteria; phylum Bacillota; class Clostridia; order Oscillospirales; family CAG-272; genus RGIG4608. Next base: position 729 of record JAZKZP010000123.1, on the reverse strand, counting down.
TCTTCCTTGAAATCGTTGAAAATTTAGTATTTTTCAAGCTTTGATGTATCAAAATATACGTTTCCGCCTGCAACGTAGGCAAATCCCTTTTCGATAAGTCCTTCAATAACCTTGATAAACTCATCTATACAAGAAGTTGCGGGCTCAACAATGTCGGGAGTTTTAATATTGAGTTTTTCGCAATCGGAGAAGAAAGCATCAGTATAGAACTTTGCAATTTCCATAACGGACTTGTTTTCTCTCTTTGCACCCTTGAGCATTTTATCTTCGCCCTCATCAGCGTCGGATGCAAGGTGTCCAACGTCAGTAATATTCATAACGCGAGTTACGTCATATCCAACGTAACGGAAATATTTTTCGAGAACATCCTCCATAATGTATGAACGAAGATTTCCAATGTGAGCGAAGTGGTAAACCGTAGGACCGCATGTGTACATGCTCACCTTTCCGGGCTCGTTTGGAACAAATTCTTCTCTTTGTCTTGTAGCTGTGTTATAAAGCTTCATTTTTGTACCTCTTTTATTTGTAATTATATTATTAACATATTGTTTTCAAGTTTTGATTTGTCCGAGTAGTTAGTTTTCTTTTAGGACGCTCAAGCCGCTAGGCTTCCGCTTTTGAAAAAGCGGAGCAAAACGATATATGGGTTTGTGCGAATATTTCGTAAATTTTCGATAATTCACAAGCGAATTATCGGTTTTGAAATCACGAAACCATCCTTACACGCAA